>JAGCLI010000182.1 GCA_017647065.1 Bacteroidales bacterium | reverse complement strand
TTTAGTTTACTCCTATTCTATATATACATTGG
This sequence comes from Bacteroidales bacterium, assembly GCA_017647065.1. Taxonomy (GTDB): domain Bacteria; phylum Bacteroidota; class Bacteroidia; order Bacteroidales; family P3; genus Onthomorpha. Next base: position 7,552 of record JAGCLI010000182.1, on the reverse strand, counting down.
ACTAAACTAAACCACTAAATTTAATAGATTTCACAGGTGCAATTTCAGTTCCAATTAAAGGCAATTTTATCATGCAACGAAATGCAAATATGCTAAAAATTCTAAAAAAAGTGCGTTTTTGCAGATTTTATTGGTTTCTTTGCAAAAAAGCAGTCCCCTGTCTGTCCCCCGAATAAACTTTTGTTCCTCGGGAGAATTTTGCAACACACTGAATACTAATTGGTTAAATTTAGTATTTTGCATTTTGTGTGGGCAAATAAAAACTCTGCATCGGAAAATAAGTAATGGTATTCAATTTAACAAGAACAAACGGAAACTATTTGAAATTGTGAATATTATAAACACAAATCAACCTGTTTCCGTTTAGTTTTATTACATACGAATATATTTGAAATTGCAAAAATGGCACACATTTTGGCATACGCGAGCCAATGTGTGCATTTTTTACAACACCCAAAAAAGTTGGATTAGTTAATATTTTATTTAACAAAACTTTCTTTATATTGTATGAGGCTTTTCCCACCCAACTTTAATTTAAGACGTTAATTATTATAATATTCAATATATTTTTTGAGACCATTAATAAAAGACTTAACATCTTTAACCTTTTGCAATATACAAATACTGTTTTAAATACTGAAGAAATGTTCAATTACAGCATTGTCTAGACAATCTCCTTTTCTTGACATACCCTTTATAATTCCAATACTTTTTAATGCTTCTTGGTATTTATGCCCCTACAATGCTAACCTTGATTAGAGTACAAAGTTATGCCGTTTATGTCTTTTACTTTTTCTTTATTTGTCCAATTTTGGGGAGCATTGCATATTTTATCATGCCTATGATAATCTTTTATCACGCCGATGATAATTTTTTCTCATGCCGATGATAATTTATTATCAGCACGATGATAATTTTTTATCAACAAGGAAAAATCATTTGAAAAAAGACTGTAAAACTACCTTTGCAAGCTTTCTGCTAATAAAATCAAAGACTTATCAAGAAGAATCTTTGATTTAGGAAATTGTTTCTTTGTTTCGTTTGGCTGAATCTTTGATTTAATTTCTTAAATAAATAATCAGAAAAACAATAATATATTATTAAGATTTGTCTCTATTTGTTTACTTTCCAAACTCTAATTGTTTGATCAAAAGATGTAGAGATAATTTCTTCGTCATTTGGATTAAACGATGCAAAAATTGAAAAATCCTCATGACCTTTTAATGTCTGCAAACAATTTCCTTTTTTTAATTCCCATATTTTTATTGTTTCGTCATCTGATGTGGAAATTAGATGTTCGTTATCATGGCTGAAAGAAACAGAATTAATATTACTACTATGTCCTTTTAATGTTTGCAAACAATCTCCTGTCTTTGCATTCCAAATTTTTATTGTTTCATCTGCTGAACAACTTGCTATAATTTCTCCATTTGGACTCCATGCAACGCAGAGAACATCCCAAGTATGTCCTTTTAAGGTTTTGATACATTCTCCGCTTTTTGCATTCCATATTTTAATTGTTCTGTCTTTTGAGCCACTTGCTATGTATTTACCATCGGGACTATATGTTGCTGATAATACTGAATTGTAGTGCCCTTCTAACGTTTTGCTTAATTTATAATTATTCTTTTGCATTGCTATGTTTGTTTTTTAGTCTCTTTTGTATTCCCAAATTTCCGGGCATATACTTGGCTCGTAAATAAAAAGTAATTCTTCGCCATTTGGGTGCCATTTGACTGCACAAATAGGCTTATCCTCATCGTCCAAATAAAAAGTGTCTATACATTTTCCTGTGCTTACATTCCAAATCTTTATTGTTCTGTCATCAGAGACACTAACTATTAGTTCGTTATCAGGACTAAAATAAGCAGATAGTACTCTTTCTCTATGTTCTTTTAATTCTTTTATACATCTTCCACTATTGGAGTCCCATATTCTAATGGCTTTGTCTTCGGAACAACTAATAATATATTTACCATTAGGACTATAAGATAGAGAATAGATATAATAGAAGTTATCTTGTATCTCTTTAATTCTATCTCTTGTTTCGCAGTCCCATATTCCTATTGTAGCATAATCAGTTTTCCCTATTACATGTTTTCCATCTGGACTAAATTCTGCATCTTCTATGAATGCTCCATAAGTTAATAGAGTTTTACGATAACGAAAGTTGTTATTCGGTTTAATTTCTATCTTATTGCTAATAGTGTTTTCTTTTTTTATGTCAATGTATTTTATTTCATATTTATTGGAAATGCACTCTATTTGTTTTTCTTCATCTGTCCAAGAAACTAATTTTGTTGCATTTTTATATCCAAGCAGGGTTTGTAAACATTTGCCTGTGCTTGCATCCCAAATCTTAATTGTTCCATCCCACGATGCAGAAACTATTTTATCTCCTGCTTTGTTGTATTCTACAGAAGCAATACCTTGATTATGTCCATCTAAGATTCTAACACATTCTGTTGTCTCTGTATTGAATATTTTAAGGTTATTTTCTATTCGTTTTAGAATAGAGCCTGACGAACCGCTGATTATGTGTATTCCATCGGGACTAAAAGTAATAGTTGTAATAGAAGATTTATGCCCTTGTATTACATTAAGGCATTTTCCTGTTTTTGCATCCCAAATCTTAATCTTTCCATTCATTAACCCTCCAACAACACGTTTCTTGTTACGATTATAAGCAATTACTTTTATGGCTTGTAACATTTCTGTTGTTAATATGGTGTTTGTAGGAAGTGTGTAGAAAACTTTTTCAAAATATTCTTTGTGAAAAGCTCTTAAAAAATCATCAACAACCTTTGTCTTGTATTCTTCTTTAGCATTGTTATACCTATAAACCCAGCACTTGCAAAATTTTAATTTGATTTGCGATAAGTCAATATAAGGGCTTCCAATTCTTTTACTTTGTTCATTGCACCATTTTTGCTCTTGCACAAGAATATTATGCAATACTTCTCTTTCTGATCTAAAATCATCATTACCAATACTACAAGTAAGTTTATTGATAATTTCAAAAGCTAATTCTTTACAATATTCTTTTTGCTCAAAAAGATAAAGGTCTTTGTCGTACTCTTTTATAAATTTCTCTGTCATAATACTTATTTAATTTTGTTTTCATTTATATATAAAATAAATGAAGCAAAAATTAAATAAAACAATAAAAAAGTGCTTTTTAATTAGAATTATCGCTTTCTAAAAGTTCACCAAGTTTTTGAGTAAAGTTATCTTTATTTATCTTGTCATCTACTTCAATTTTTTTATCTTTATCTATTAAACAAACATTATTGTCGCTTTTCCAACGGAAACTTTTTTCTTTGTAAGTGAAATCAATATCCCACCCCCAAAAGAAAGTAGTATTATTTATTCTGTTCTCTGTCATAATCTCACCATTATTACAGAGATTAGATAATATTTCATTGCGTTTGTTATCAAATGTTATTGCATCTCGTCCATATGGTTCATAGTATCCCAATAATTTATAATTGTATCTAAATCTACCTTTTGGAATTTTAATCATTTCTTTGTAAGGAAGATTTATTAAATTTAATGATGTGCCATTTAAATCTAATGTATTACTATTATTATTTAATGATTCTAACAATTTATCAATATTATCATTCATTAAAATATTATGAACAGCCTTTTGATAATCTTTTGAAGAAAGAATCCATAACCAAGTAGATGCATTTGGATTAAATATTTGCTTATCGTAAATTTGTTCTTTATTACATTGTAATACTAATGCTTTGGCTAATTTTACTTTGTAATCTTCTTTGATGCCGCCTTCTTCAAAATAATTATTTACTTTATCTCTTTTTGTTTTAAAATTATCCCAATCCGTACCAACATCATTCCTAAATAAAAAGCGGATAGTTCCTTTGAAAAATAAAAGGTTTTCTGCATCTTTGATAGCTTGTTCCCAAGTTTTATCACTTATTATTTTGCGTGCTTTTTCTATTTCTTCTTTGCATCTTTCCTCAAATTCAGAGTTCCCTTGTATTTTTTCTTGACCAATTAATGACCAATATACATTATGTGCATCAAGTTCTTCAATAAATTCAATAGCTTTTCTCATTGCAGAAGTGCTTCTGATATTAGATCTGCCTGAATTATCTTCTCCGGAAACAAGATTCCAAATTACTCGCATCCATCTATCAAAAGATTCTTTTGTGTATTGTATGTTTGTGTCGTGATCGAAATATTTATAAATAGCATAGAAAACAATTCTTTCTCTTTGATTAAGCGTTAAGATTTTGCCTTCTTTGTATTTTGGAATAAAACTAAATTCTTTATTCCATGAACATTCATAGTCTTTGTTATCTTTTTTATAGGATATATAGTTATCAAGTACTTTTCTTAGTTTTTCAAAACAATCTAATGGAATTTCTCTGTCAAAATACTTGTATTTATCTAACCCTTGATAAAAGCGTTCTGTATTATTGTTTTTCTCTATCTTTTCATCTATTTCATTTAAATATTTATATGAATGATTTTCGTTCTCTTGTGTAGAAGTTTCATCTCCTTTTCCTATATCAAGAATATGTTTTCCATCTTTTTTTGCAATGAATAATTCATTCCAGAAAAATCTATTAAGAAAAGTAAAATAAATATCATCAATTTCGTTTTCATTATTTTTATTTTCCCAAAAAAGATCAGTCCAAGTAGTATCAAATTTTATAGCAATATCATTTTGTATCTCCCATTTATTTTCTTGAATGTAGCCAATTAAGTCTGCTTTTAAGTTTTCAAAATCAGTTAATTGTTTACCTCTTGCGTTCATTTTAATGTATAAGTCATCGGAAAGTCCAAAATTTTCTAATGGTAAATGATAAAAAGTGATAGGACAATTTTCTCTACTAAGCCTTTCCCAGTATTCAGTAAAGTCTTTTAAGTCTTTTACTCCATCGAACAATTCTTCTATTCCGTCAATAAAATCATTTCCCGATTTATCGGTTTCTTTTGTTCCGCTAAGCATTCTTAACATAGATTGAATAGTAGGATCTTGTTTCCAAGCAGAGTAAAACCAAGTTTGATTTGTGATAAACTCAACAATTTTATCGTTTTCAGGTTTAAAACTTTTAAAGTTCTCACAATTGCATAATTGTTCGCAAAATTCGCGTGAAGATACTCTTGTTTCGTAAGAGAATTTTTTTAGTTTTTCTTGTGTTTCTGTTTCTTTTAATTTTCCTGCACGTAAAGCAACATACCAATGAAGAAGCCACAAGGTTGTTAGTCGTTGTTGTCCATCAAGAGGGGTTAATGTGTTGTTGTTTATTGCACCATAAACAAAATCAAGTTTTAGTTCTTTCTCCTTATCTAATGCTTCTTTTAAGTTTGTAAGAAAAGAACGTCTTAATTCTTCTTTCCCTTTTCTTCCTTGTGCATAGTCTCGTTGTATTATAGGAATCTCTATTTTGTATTTCTCTAAAAACTGCCAAAATGATATTGCTTTTGTATTATCCATAATCCTAATTGTTTTCTTGTTCTTTTATACCAATAAATTTCAATGCTTCTCGAATGTTCTCTTTGTAATCCCCTGCGTCCTGTTGTGTCCACATAGTTAAACTATCAATATTTTTAGTGTAATATTTCAAAAATACATTCTTTGTAACAGGAGGAATAAATGCTATTGCCCCATCTTCAAAGCCATTTCCGTCTTTATTTAATTTTTTACCAGATTCTTTTTCTATAATAGTACGTCTTTTTGCAGGGAAAATAGCATTTCCATAACCTCTATTTGTTCCTGCATCCAACAACACAAAGTTCCATATTTGATTTTTGGAATATTCATCCCATTCTTCGTTTTCTCCACCAATCTTTGTTTCTATTGTAGTGTATAATTCGTCGAATGTTTTTTTATCATTATCATTGTTTAAAAATTTGGTGATATCGTCTTCGACGTCAGATTTTTCTAGTGCTAATAAGGAATATCTTAACCATTCTTTTTGATCTTTTTCGTCTTCTAAGTTGTTTTCTGTGTTAGAGTTTATATGTTCTACATCCCATTTCTCTTTTTTGTAAAGGTGGAAAGGGAATTTGTAAAAGACTTTTAAGCCATACTTATCATCATTTTCAAGTTTTGAATTTTGCTTAATTACTGTGTAAATGTTGTGAAATAGTAAAATTGGTTTGCATTTTGTTTTTGGAGGATAGTTCTCAATGTCATAAGGAATTTCTAAAATATCCTTAATTTTTTCTTCGCTATTTACTTTCTTTATTTCTTCCTTTATCTCTATTTTTCCCTTTATCTCACCTTTTAAATATTTAATAAATTGTTGTTTGTTCCCTTCCCATTTGTCGTAGATCTTCTTTAATTCTTTTCCTTGATCTATTAAAAAGCCAACATAGTGATACATCTCTAAGTCATTAAACCATTCTTGAAATGTTTGAAAATATTTTTTGACCTCACTCCAACATTGAGTAATCTTTTCTTCGCTTTTTTCGGATAAGAAGATATTGAAATATCTAAAAGTTTGATAATTGTCTGTTCCTATAATATTCTTGTATTCTTTTTCTAAGCCTAATGAATTTTTTTTAACTATCAAATCAAATATGAAGTCTATTCTTGTAGGTTTGTCATAATTTGGAGAATGTAAGAAAAGCCAAAATTCATCATTTTGTAACGTGTACTCTATATTATCCCACTCACTTGCTATTTCTTGTTGTTTTAGTCTTAAATGATTAACATCTTCACTTTTGAAATTAGAACTATTTAGCAATAAAGCTTTAATAAGTTCGGAGTTTGTTAATGGAATTTTACCAATATTCAAACGAGTAAATACCTTTATTGGATCTTCTTCAATAGTTTCGTACCAAATAAATTTGACTTTATTTAAAAGAGTATCTTTAATTGCTTCTTTAATTGCTTTTTTATTTTCCTTAAACCAATTTTCTGCAACTTCTTTTGCTTGATATATATGAAAGAAATCAATATTTTCTCCAATATTTATATTTTCACCCGATTTATTTATTTTGTTTAAAAAATCTTGTGATCCACTTCTTGTTTCGTATTCCAAAGTGTATTTTTCTGTTTCATTTAAACCTAAAACGGAAAGTATAATAAATATTGTAGTTAATCTTTGTTGTCCGTCTATAACGTCCCAAGGATACTTTATAGAATTAACAATTTTTTTTATTTCTTCTATATTTCCTATTTCTTTAATTTGTCTTAAAATATCTTCTTCATTTATTCCTCTTCTTTTTACAACTAAGGGTTGAAGGCAATAAAACTCTGTTTCTGATTTCTCTTTCTTGTGAAATTCCCAAATATCGTTTAATAAATCTTTTACTTGCTGTTCTGTCCATCGGTACCCACGTTGATAATTTGGAATATTGAAACTCATTCCAAGTAATTCTCCAACGGATTTTAGTTCAATCTTATTTTCTTCCATTATTTTCAATTTATTTCTATTTGCAAATATATATTATTTTTTTTCTTCTAATGCTTTCTCTATGCGATTTCTCTTAAAATTAACGGCAAATACTATAAACTTATCGTTTTGCGAATAGTTGAATTCTTTTGTTGTGTCTATCAACCCCGAATTTG
>JAGCLI010000181.1 GCA_017647065.1 Bacteroidales bacterium | reverse complement strand
AGTTGCACACGGAGGAGAAATATTCAAACAATCAGTTTTAGTAGGCGAAAAAGAAAAAGAACAAATAAGAGCATTATTTGCATTAGCACCACTTCACAATCCTGCAAATCTTCAAGGAATAGAAGCAATGGAAGCAATATTGCCAAATGTTCCTCAAGTAGCAGTGTTTGATACATCTTTCCATCAATCAATGCCAGCAGAGGCTTATCTTTATGCAATACCATACGAATATTATCAAACAGATAAAGTTCGCCGTTATGGATTCCACGGAACATCTCATAGATTTGTCGCTCCAAAAGCAGCAAAAATGGCAGGATTAGATATAAATAATTCAAAAATCATTTCTTGTCACTTAGGATCAGGTGCTTCAATTTGTGCAGTTAAAAACGGACAATCAGTAGATACATCTATGGGATTCACACCTGTTGAAGGGTTAATTATGGGTTCAAGATGTGGAGACTTAGACCTTGGAGTACTTCTTTACATAGCAGAAAAAGAAAATATGACCACTAAGGATATGAACAATTTCATAAATAAAAAATGTGGTTTGAACGGAATCACAGGTGGAGTTGTTGATATGCGTGATATAATGGCAGGCAAAAGAGAAGGAAAAGAAAGAGAAACTTACGCTTTCGATATGTTTGCATACAGAGTTAAGAAATACATTGGAGCATACGCTGCTGCAATGGGTGGAGTTGATGCAATCTTATTCACAGGTGGTATAGGAGAAAACGCTTGGTGGCAAAGACAAGAAATTTGTCGTGGATTAGAATTCTTAGGTGCAGAAATAGATGAAAAACAAAATGAAGCTATGGCTGGACAAGACGGAATTATCTCTAAGGAAAGCAGTAGAGTAAAAATTCTTTCGGTAACTACTGACGAAGAATTAGTAATTGCACAAGACACTTATTCAATTGTGAAATAGTAGATGAAGAAATTTGCGGATTTTCTTATGTGGCTCGGCGGTTGGAAATTGATTGGAGAGCCCGAACCTCAGATGAAAAATTGTGTATTTATAGAAGCCCCACATACATCAATGTGGGACTTCGTTTGGGGGCGTTGCGGCTTATGGAAATTAGGCGTTAATGCCCATTTTTTCATTAAAAAAGAAATGTTTTTCTTTCCTTTGGGGCCTATTTTGAAAGCTTTGGGAGGAGTTCCTGTTGATAGAAAAAAAGGAGCAGGCCTTGTAGATGAAGCAGTCAAAAGATTAAAAGAAAATGATGACTTTTCTGTAATCATAACTCCTGAAGGTACAAGAAAATATACAGAACATTGGAAAAAAGGTTTTTATCATATAGCAATGAAATCAGGAAAACCAATCTATCTTTCTTGGTTAGATTATGAGAAAAAACAAGGAGGAAGTGGAAAAATCTTCTATCCAACAGGTAATTATGAAGAAGACTTAAAGGAAATCCAAGAATTTTATAAGGATAAAGTAGCAAAATATCCTGAAAACTTTAATCTAAGTAAACAATATCAAAATAAATAATAACGTAATATGTTAAGAACTCACACTTGTGGAGAATTAACTCTCAAAGATTGTGGAACACAAGTAACACTTGCAGGTTGGTTGCAACGTTCTCGCGATTTAGGTGGAATGACCTTTATAGACCTAAGAGATCGTTACGGAATAACACAACTTGTCTTTAATATGGAAACAAATTCTGCTCTATGCGAAAAAGCAAGAACGCTTGGAAGAGAATATGTTTTGCAAATTAAAGGAGTAGTAGCAGAAAGAAGCAACAAAAATAAAAATATCCCAACAGGAGAGATAGAAATTCTTGTAGAAGAAATAACAGTATTGAACGAAGCCAAAACTCCACCTTTCACAATAGAAGACAATACAGACGGAGGTGAAGAACTTAGAATGAAATACCGTTATTTAGACCTTAGAAGAGGGATTGTAAGAAAAAATCTTGAATTAAGACATCAACTTTCCATACTTATCAGAAATTATATGAATGATAAGAAATTTATGGAGATAGAAACACCGTTCTTAATTCGTTCTACACCAGAAGGAGCGAGAGATTTCGTTGTGCCTTCTCGTGTAAATCCAAATGAATTTTATGCCTTACCTCAATCTCCTCAAACTTTCAAACAATTATTGATGGTTGCAGGTTACGATCGCTACTTCCAAATAGTAAAATGTTTTAGAGATGAAGATTTAAGAGCAGATAGACAACCAGAATTTACACAAGTAGATTGTGAAATGAGCTTTGTAGAACAAGAAGACGTTTTACAAATGTTTGAAGGCTTGATGAAATATCTTTTCAAACAAGTAAAAGGCTTGGAATTAGACGATTTCCCAAGAATGACCTACGCAGACGCAATGAAATATTACGGAAGCGATAAGCCTGATACAAGATTTGAGATGAGGTTTGTAGAATTGAATGATGTAGCACAAGGAAACGACTTCTCAGTCTTTGATTCT
>JAGCLI010000180.1 GCA_017647065.1 Bacteroidales bacterium | reverse complement strand
TTGATTGATTGATAACCATCAATTAACCCTACTTTACGATGAGGTTCTCTTATTGGAATTTTAAATTGATACCATTTGCAATCTGAATTTGCTCCATTAGGTAAAGGAATGGTTGTTGCTTCATGAATATCTGTAATAAAGTTTTTGCCAACTACCATATCGCCTGGTGTTAGGTTTATTACGTATTCGTAATAGTTTTCTGCCTCACTTAGCGTGTTGTCTTGGTTTATGTCCTCTACGTTAGGAATTGAGGTGGCTTGTGAGGAGTATTCAGAATTGTCAGAAACGACTGAGGAGTTTCCTTCTGTGTTATTGTATTTTTTATAACGCTCTACAACCTTTATATTGTTTTGATCGTAGTCTTGATTGCGGAAATAAACAAAGTCATCGGCAGAAGGGTCGGCTAATATGTTGTTATATGCTTGTTCTTCTACTTGATTTTGAATTTTTTGAAGGAATTGTTGATGATAAGATGCTTCATCAGTTGAGGAAATTCCATCATATCCTACGTCTTGGTATTGTCTTGCTTGTGGATCGTTGCTAAATGCATTTACTATGGCTTGTAATTTTGGAACTCTTCCCCAAATTGTAGAATCAACATCTATGACTTCTGCTGAGATTGGTAAACCATTTTCAAATGATTTTCTGCCATCACGTAATATATCTTCGGAAACTTCTCCTAAGTTAAAGTATAATTTTCCTCCGCTATGGTATGGATTTTCTATAAAAGGATCCATTAACCAAAATTCTATGTATTCAATATTTGTTGCTTCAAAATCGGTGGATTCTAACTTACGCATAATACCTCCCCAACGTGTTTGTGGAGAGCGAAGTGTTCCGTCAGGATTTAATCCTGCTGAATAAGCAGATATAGTGTCGTAGTTATAAGGTCCTCTCTCACTTGGGTAGTATGCAATGTTAAATTCTCTTAGATTTTGCACTTGTCCGCTTTGCATATCTTTGTTTGGACGAATTTCAACCTCTCTTATAGGACGTGCATACGGCAAAGAAACATCATCGTTTGTGATGTTAGTCGGCCTTGCTGAACGATAAAAATTGTCATCAATTGTGTACCAAGATAATTTTGCTCTATTGAATCCGTAAGTTAAGCCTAATTCTTTGCTTGTTTCAGGAAATAATGGAGCAGGTGAGTTATAATCTTGTGGAGTTGAAGCTAAAAACCAAGAACCTATCATTTTAAGGTCATAAGAACGCTTTGCTGCTTCAAAATCATCAATATATGCTGTTCCTGTTTTGCCGATTACATTTGGATTTCCAGGAATGAAATGAGCAAACTCTCCTGTTAAATTAAGAATTGAAGGAGATTTTGTTTGATAAAAAGGCAATAGGTCTATAAGTTTTGTTATAAAAGGAACTTCTTTCTTATAGGTTAAGTCCATTCCCCAAATGGTATTGCTAATAGGTTCTTCTTCGTAGTTTACTTTTGGAGTTAGAGGGCTTTCTCTTAGATTCATCATTGTTGCTCCAATCATAAAATCTTTGTTGATTTCATAATTGGCTCTTACTCCTGTTAGATATTTTGTTACAGGAGAGAATGTAGAATTTGATTCTGTGGAAACGCTGATAGGAGTACCAGAATTTAGATATCCTTGATTGATAATTCTAACTCGTCCCATAGCATAGTCCACAGTGTAATCAACTCCTTCGGTCAAAACAATACCTCCTGCCATTACTTTTACCGAACCTTGTGGTATATTCATAGCTTTTAAAGATATTTCCGAACCAGAGGAAGATTTATACCTACCTTCTAAATAGAATTTGTTTTTATCAGGATATTGTTGTGCTTGTGATATAGTTAAAGTATAGAGAGAATCAAAACAATATTTATCAGCAAGTTCATCATCTTGAAGAATTTCTCTTAAATCCTTTCCAAAAGGCTCTACAAATGGAAAATAGATAACTCCTTTGTTTTTTTCAATTGTTCCACCCACAGAGGAAGCGTTGTCAATGAAGTCAAAAACTCCGTCAGGATACATATTTTGTTGATTATCCATTCTATCTAAGCCAAAAACCTGTATCAAAGGGACTCCATTCTTGATACCCTCTCTGAAATAGCCCGTTTGAACACCATCTTCGTTTGCTTGATAAAGAATGTTTAGCCTAAAATCTTCTTGGGATATTTGATATGCGTTTAATTTGTAAACGTTTTTCATCATCAATTTCCACATTGGATTTCTTACATTAAGAGAAGAACTTTTTAATAACTTAACCACAAGAGTATTTGGGTCAGCTATTCCTTCATCTGAAAATTCCCCTACTTGATACAGTGTAGTGTCGCCAACAATTTGGTAACGGAAAGCAACCGCTAATACTTGGTCAGCAGCCAATGCTTGATTAAGAGAAATAAATCCTAATTTTGGATTAAAGGTAAATTCAGATGGAGAGAGTTTTCTTGCACTTTCTATTTTTTCGTAGTTTTGTCCAGAAACAAAACCCATAGTTTGCAAATACGGACTAACGGAATTTATATCTCTAATTGCGTTTACATCTACAATTTGAAGAAGTTGATTAGAAATAACTTGGTCCGGAAGAGCAGAAACACCGGGAACTTCTATCATAGGATTTTGTCCGAAAGGTTTTGCTTCACCTAAGTCAGCAAAAGCAACAAGATTTCTATTGTTTGTTATGGCTGAGCCTATGTTTGTACGCCAAACTTCAATTTTTGTAATGATAATATTAGAGTTTATAATAGGTAGAGTGCTCATTGCAGCGTTGTAATTCTCATAAAAGTACTGAGAGAGGAAGAAGTGACGATTTGCATCGTATTCGTCTGCTTTAAAATTAAATTCTTGCATTTGTGCTCCACCTTGAACGGTCACTGAACTCGATTCTGATTTCTGTTGTGAAACTATTGCATCAAGTGTAAGATTTCCAAATTTGAGGCGAGATTTTATACCCCACAAAGATTGCGTTCCTTGAATAAGAGTAAGTGGTAGAGGAAAGGAAACGTTTCCTGCTTCCATAAGTTGAATAATATCATCTTCCTTTCCTTCAAATTTAAGTTTTAACTCGTTTTCAAAATCAAAGGTTGCCTCTGTGTTAAAATTGAGATTGAAATTTATAGCATTACCTATTTGCACCATTGCATTGATTTGCATATTCATGTCAAAATCAAATCTTGTAGTGCTACGGTTGTCTTCGCTCAAAGCAAGGTTTTCGTTACGGTTATTAACTACCCCCATTTTTAATTCCACATTTCCGCTTGGTCGAATATCGATTGTTTGACCTCCAAATATAGTTTCAAACAATTCACTATTGACTTTGAGTTGAGGAATAAGACTTCCAAGCATTCCATCGTTTGAAGAAGTAGATATTTTTGCAGTAGCAGAACGACTTTTCCAATAATTATTTATCATTTTGTCTAAGTCGTAATTTTGATATTCTTCAAAAGATAAAGCTACTCGTTCAAGAATTAAGTTACCTGCCTTTTTTATTAAAATATATTCATTATTTATAGGATCATACTCCACTTCGGTAGTAATATTTTGTGGAGTATCTAAAAATAAAGGGCTATCTGAATTTTCTTCAATATTATATTTTAAACTATCTGTTTGTGCAAAACCTACATTGCAACATATAAAAACAAATAGTACAAAAAATATTTTATTGATAAACAGCTTCATTAAATTAAAAATTATAAAACCTTTAACGCTTGTCTAATTAACTCCTCTACAGTTAAGGATGCGTTTGTTTTTAGTATCTTATCTAAAGTTTTTTCTATAACAGCCTTATTAAATCCAAGTGTTTGCAATGCTAATAACGCTTCTTCTCTGTTTTTATTGCCAAGAATACTCTCTGTTTTAACAATTTCAAATTTACTTAGGTTATCTTTTAAGTCTATTACAATTCTTTGAGCCGTTTTAAGACCAATTCCTTTTACGGCTTTAATGACATTGAAGTTTTCTGAAACGACTGCCTCAATCAAATCATCACAACTAAGCGAGGAAAGAATCATTCGAGCGGTGTTTGCACCAACTCCGTTTACGCTAATTAAGTAGCGAAAAAGTTGTCTTTCTTTTTCGTTTTCAAAGCCAAACAAAAGTTGAGCATCTTCTCTAACTATATGATGAACTAATACTTTTCCTTCACTTTTATCTTTTAAGATACTATATGAGTTTAAAGATATTTCTATTTTATATCCAACACCACCGCAATTAACTACTATATAAGATGGTGTTATTTCAACAAATTTTCCTTCAAAAAATTCAAACATAATTTTCAAACTGCACAATTTCGTAGCAAAAATACAAATAATTATGCAAAATAACGCATATAAAGAAAAACATTAGTACTTTTGCCGTTCAAAAAACAAAGAAATAAACATAAAAACGATGTCAGTAGCAACAAAAGATACAAAAAGAGTAACCGTAAAGACATTGCAATCAATGGCAGATAAGAATGAAAAAATTGCAATGCTTACAGCTTACGATTATTCTATGGCAACCTTGGTTGATTTAGCAAAAGTAGATATAATTCTTGTGGGAGATAGTGCCGCAAACGTTATGGCGGGATATTCAAGCACGCTTCCAATTACTCTTGATGAGATGATTTATCATGCAGCGAGTGTTGCAAGAGCATGTAATCGTGCTTTAATTGTGTGTGATTTACCTTTCGGAACCTATCAAGGCAATTCCAAACAAGCACTCTCTTCTGCAATTCGCATAATGAAAGAAACCGAGGTGCACGCTGTTAAATTAGAGGGTGGAGAAGAAATATTAGAATCAGTAAAAAGAATAATATCGGCAGGAATCCCTGTAATGGGACATTTAGGCTTAACTCCACAATCAATAAACAAGTTTGGAAGTTATGCAGTGAGAGCAACCTCAGAAGAAGAAGCCGAAAAACTAATAGCAGATGCACATTTGCTTGAAGAAGCAGGTTGTTTTGCAATTGTTTTAGAAAAAGTACCAGCACAACTTGCAGGAAGAATTGCAAAAGAATTAAGAATCCCTATCATAGGTATAGGAGCTGGTGGAGAAGTTGATGGACAAGTGCTTGTGCTTCACGATATGCTTGGAATAACACAAGAGTTTACTCCACGATTCCTAAGACGCTATCTCAATCTTGGTGAGGAAATAACTCAGGCAATAAAGAGATATG
>JAGCLI010000179.1 GCA_017647065.1 Bacteroidales bacterium | reverse complement strand
TCGTCTTCTTCTCTACTTATTTCAACGACAGAAGCTATTGAATCATTGTCTTTGATGTTAATTAATTTTACTCCTTGTGTTGCACGTCCTTGTTGACGAATGTCTGCAACGTGCATACGGATTGTTAGTCCTGAGCGATTCATTATCATCAAATCAAAATTATCGTCTACTTGTTTTATAGCAACTAAGTCACCTGTCTTTTCGGTTATGCTAAGTGTCTTAATACCTTTTCCTCCACGGTTGGTAATTCTATATTCTTCTAATTTACTTCTTTTACCGTAGCCATGTTCCGATACAACAAGTATGTCGCTATCTTCTTTTGCAACAACCATTCCTATAACAAAGTCGTTTTCTTCCGAAATAGAAATAGCCTTCACTCCTGCTGCCGTTCTACCCATTGGTCTTACGGTGCTTTCGTTAAATCTTATACACTTACCACTACGAGTTGCTATAAGGATTTCATCATTTCCGCTTGTAAGTTTTGCTTCTAATAATTCATCTCCTTCTTTTAATCCAAAGGCTAAAATACCTTTTTGTCTTGGACGAGAATATGCTTCAAGGGTTGTTTTCTTTATGTGTCCATATTTTGTACACATAATTATATTGTTATTCTCTACATAATCCTTGTCGCGTAAATCTTTTGTGGTTACGTATGCTTTTATTCTATCATCGTCCTCTATGTTAAGAATGTTTTTAATCATTCTTCCCTTAGTAGTCTTTGTTCCTTCTGGAAGTTCAAATGCTCTTAACCAATAGCACTTTCCTTTTTCGGTAAAGAAGAGAACGTAGTCGTGCATTGAAGCAATATAGATATGTTCTATGAAATCCTCATCTCTAAGTGCTCCTCCTCTACTTCCTTTTCCACCACGGTTTTGTACTTTGTATTCTGCAAGTGGTGTACGTTTAATATAACCCATGTGAGAGATAGAAACAACAACTTCTTCGTTCTTTATCATATCTTCAATGCGGAAATCGGCAGAAGAATATTCTATTGAAGAAAGTCTTTCATCTCCATATTTTTGACGAATTTCTAATAATTCATCTTTTATTACTTGCATCAATACACTTTCGTTTGAAAGTATTTCTCTACATCTGTTAATGAAAGCAAGAAGTTCATTGTATTCATCTTGTAGTTTTTGTCTTTCCAATCCAGCTAATTGTCTTAGTCGCATTTCTACAATAGCTGAGGATTGTATTTCGGTGAATCCAAATCTATCTTGCATTTCCAATTTTGCTTGTGCAATAGTTTCGGAATTCCTTATTATGCTTATGATTTCGTCTATAAAGTCCAAAGCTTTCAAAAGCCCTTCTACAATGTGCATTCTTTCTTCTGCTTTGGCTAATTCAAATCTTGTTCTTCTTTCTACTACTTCGTGGCGATGATCAACGAAACATTCTATCATATCTTTTAGATTAAGAAGTTTCGGTTTGCCTTTTACAAGTGCAATATTATTGATTGAGAAAGATGTTTGTAGGTCTGAATATTGGTAAAGCTTGTTTAAAACAACGTTAGAC
>JAGCLI010000178.1 GCA_017647065.1 Bacteroidales bacterium | reverse complement strand
TTGATAATTCAATGAAAATAAGCTTATAAAATTCACCGAAAATGGTCTTAAACACAAATAATAGACTAAAAAGAATGAAAATAGCGTAATGAATAAATCTATTACCAATACGCCCCAGCGAGGTAGATATTTCCAACTCCTGACGCTTTCTATTAAATGACTTAAATTTCCTTTCATATATTTGTATGCATACGCTTTATCTTGCAAAAATAGGAAAACTTTTCGAAGGTATAGCCCAAAATACGCACAATATTATGCGAAGAATTATAGAAGAAAAAAAGTCGCATTATCTATAAAAAATATAACTTTGTTTAATAAACCAAATAAATGTTTCAATTATGGATAAAAAACAAAAAGACACCTTAAGGATAATAGCAGCCATCTGCTTTATCGTAGGTATGTTTATACTTTTTATGGTTACTACAACAATGTTTTTCAAATAGTTTATTTCAAAAAAAATGGCTACAGAATTTACTTGCATTACTCGAAAAATAGAAGTACATCTACATCGTCACGGCGATAGCGAAGAAGCTATTGCACGTTATAAAAACGAATGGGACATGTGGGATGAGATAAATAACAATCTATATAAGGCGGCAAACCGCATTGTTTCGCATTGCTTTTTCAATGATGCATATGAGTATAGACTAAAAATGCATTCCCCTCGTTTCCAAGAAATTGAGAAATTATTACGCTACACCAAACGAAATAATTTATCCGATAACGACATCAAACAACTCAAAGAAGAGCGAAAAAATTTATTTGCTGATTTCAAAAAACAACGATTAGCTTTTCTACAAGGCAATAGTGGCATAGGGTCGGAACAAAACTCTACTTATAAGGTCATAAGTAACGAATTTTTAGACACTATCCCTTCCCAAATTCTAACTAACCTCAACCAAAACATATCTTCAACATATAGAGAATATACACAAGATATTGAACGAGGTATTAGAACGATTCCAAACTTCAAGAAAGGCATTCCTGTACCTTTTTCAATAAAAAAAGGAGGAGATTTAATGCTAAAAAAGCGTAATGATGGTTCGATTTACATTCGTTTTCCTAAAGGCTTGGAATGGGATTTGAATTTTGGGAGAGATAGAAGTAATAATCGTGAAATTGTTGAGCGTATTTTAAACGGACAATACGATGTCGGCAACTCTTCAATCCAAGAAACCAAAAACAAGAAAAGGTTTGTACTTTTGGTTGTAAAAATTCCAAAAGAGAACCAAAAACTTGACACAAATAGAATCGTTGGGATAGATTTAGGCATTAACACTCCACTCTATGCGGCACTAAACGACAACGAGTATGGAGGTTTTAGCATTGGCTCACGAGACCAATTCTTAAAAATGCGTATGCGTATGGCCGCACAAAAACGAGAACTTCAACGTAATCTACGCCACACTACCAATGGTGGACACGGTAGGAATCAGAAATTGCAAGCTTTCAAGCGATTGCAAGACAAGGAGAAAAATTGGGTACGCTTGCAAAACCATATTTTTAGCAAATCAATTATAGAGTATGCCCTAAAAAATAAAGCAGGCGTAATTCAGATGGAACGACTCACAGGATTTGGTCGTGACAAAAACGATGAAGTGAATGAGGACTACAAGTTCATTCTTCGTTATTGGTCGTTCTTTGAATTGCAGACAATGATTGAGTACAAGGCCAATGCTGCGGGAATCGAAGTAAGATACATTGACCCTTATCACACAAGCCAGACTTGCAGTTTTTGTGGACATTACGAAAAAGGACAACGCATCAACCAACAAACATTTATTTGTAAAAATCCTGATTGCACAAAAGGGAAAGGCAAGCAAGAAAAAGATGGCACATACAAAGGCATT
>JAGCLI010000177.1 GCA_017647065.1 Bacteroidales bacterium | reverse complement strand
TTTTTGACAAAAATACAATTAAAATTTGGATTATCAAACGAGATTAAAATAATTCTTAGATTTAGAAAATTATTTCAAAGAATTAAATAATTACTTCAAAGAAAAAAAATTCTAAATCTAAGAGATATTTCAAGGACTTTGTATTAGAGATTGATGATATAAGGAATACGTGCTTGAACTCCTTGATTTTGAGATAGTTTCTCTATTTTTTTATTCAATTGTTCAAAGCCATCTTTATGCTTTACAAACTCTTGTAAATCTGATTCTTCAGACACAGATTCTAACAATTGAGTTAGTATATCTTTTTGCTTAGGATAAGCAACTATTCCATATTGTTCTATACCTGCTTTTTGAGCTGCAATAGAGATTGCTTTATTTAATCCTCCAAACTCATCAACTAAGCCTAATTCTTTAGCATCTGTTGCTGACCAAACTCTTCCTCTTGCAATTGAATCAACGTATGTCTTTTCTAACTTACGACCTTCGGCTACTCTTGTAATGAAATTATCATAGAAATTCTCAACATTCATTTGCAAGATAAGCTTTGATTGTGATGAACGAGGAGTTGTAAGAGACATAATAGCATTATCGTTAGTTTTTACTGTGTCAAAAGTTAATCCAACATTGTTTTTCAATGAGCGTGCTATGTTTGGCATTATTCCAAACACGCCTATTGAACCTGTAATAGTGATTGGAGAAGCTACAATCAAGCTTGCATTTGAACTCATCTCATATCCAGCAGACGCAGCAACATCTCCCATTGACACAATAACAGGTTTAAGTTTCTTTGCTTTGATTACTTCATTTGTAATAAGCTCTGAGGCTATTGCATCACCACCCGGAGAATTTACTCTTAACACAATTGCTTTCACACTATTGTCTTTTGCTGCTTTTTCAATAGCTCTCACCAAAGTTTCACTACCTATTGATAAAGAACCTCCCTTTCCTTGATTTACATCTCCGTATGCATAAATTACTGCAATATTATTTTGTTGTTTTTTAAATATAGTAGGAATTGTCTTACGATATTTGTTATATTTTACAAAGTTTACCTTTGCAGAAGGTGAGTTTATTGAAAATTGTTTTTTAACATTATTAACTATTATTTGCTCTACATTTGTTTTAAAAGTGAGTGAATCTACTAATCCATTATCTAAGGCTTGTTTTGGTAAGAAATATTCAAGCCTTGATACCTTTGCATTGAAAGTATCTATACTTTGTAATTTTCTTGCTTCAACAATATTTTGTGAAACATAGTTCCATATATCAGAAATATAAGCTTTGATTTGTTCTCTATTCTCTTCTGACATTTTATTAGAGATATATGTTTCTCCTGCACTCTTATAAGAATTGTTTCTTGGACGAATAAGCTCTACATCTATGTCTAATTTATCAAAAAGGTCTTTATAATACATTACCTCCGCACCTAAACCTGTCAAAGCTAAGTTTCCAGCTGGATTAAGATATATTTTATCTGCCACAGTCGCTAAATAATAAGCATTTTGTGTAATAAACATATCACTATAGGCATAAATCTTCTTTCCAGAAGATTTAAAATCCAATAAAACCTGTCTTATTTCTTCCACAGTAGCCCATCCATTCGTTTGTAACATAGACATCTGTAAAAATATAGCCTTAATATTTTCATCAGTCTTTGCTTTACGAATTACTTCCATAAATTCAGTTAAACCAATAGGCTTTATAATTTCGTCAGACAATAAATTAGTTGAAAAAGTTTCTAAATCCTCTACCTCTCTATCATAAATCGGAGCATCTAAATTAATATAGAGAACAGAATTGTTTTCAATTGCAACTGTTTGTTCTGTATCAGAAAAAGAAATAGAAGAAAATATTCCAATAAGAACAAAAATAACAAGCATAGATGATATAAAACAACCCAAACAAGAGGCAAACATAAAATTAAAAAAAGACTTCATAATAATTTTTCTTAGATTTATTTATATAAATAACTGATTCTTTGATTTTTATTATTCAGTTTCACGTGAAAGAAAGTAATAAAAACAAAAAAAAGGACGCAAACAAATTACGTCCTTTTAATTTTACTATTTATTATTAGAAAATACTATCAATTAAAGCATCATCAGCGATATTAGGTAAAGTAACCTTTAATTTAGGTTCAACTTCCATTGCACGTTTAATTGCAAAAATTGCGCCTTCGTTTCTTGCCCAAGAGCGACGGCTTATTCCGTTATTCACATCCCAGAATAACATATTTCTTAATCTTCTTTCTGAGTCATCACTTCCGTCAATAACCATACCAAATCCACCATTGATAACTTCTCCCCAACCTACGCCACCACCATTGTGGATAGAAACCCAAGTTGCTCCACGGAAACTATCACCAATGCAGTTATGAACAGCCATATCCGCAGTAAAAGAAGAACCATCGTATATATTAGAAGTTTCTCTGAAAGGAGAATCTGTTCCAGATACGTCATGGTGATCTCTACCCAATACAATTGGTGCAGAAATTCTACCTTCTTTAATTGCTTTGTTAAATGCAGAAGCTATTTTTGTTCTTCCTTCCGCATCAGCGTATAAAATTCTTGCTTGAGAACCTACAACTAAATTATTTTCCTTAGCTCCCTTTATCCAAGTTATATTATCACGCATTTGTTGTTGGATTTCAGCAGGAGATTCTTTTGCAATTTCTTCTAAAACTTCCATTGCAATTTTATCAGACAAATCTAAGTCTTCTGGTTTTGAAGAAGTACAAACCCAACGGAAAGGTCCAAATCCATAATCAAAACACATAGGTCCCATTATGTCTTGAACGTATGAAGGATAACGGAAAGTACCATCTTCT
>JAGCLI010000176.1 GCA_017647065.1 Bacteroidales bacterium | reverse complement strand
TAGTACATTTAGTCTCATCTATTGAAGTTATATATTTTTGAATAGATGACATATAATTTACAAGAAAGTGTCCTGCTCCACATGCATAATCTATGGCTTTGGGGATGAAATCTATATTCTTATTTTCCAATGAATCTGAAATCCTTTTTTCTATATCTAATGAATTTATCATAAAATTAACCAAAGGATAGGGGGTAAAAAATTGTCCTGCTTCTTGTTTTAAACTTGTGTTCAGCATTTCTTCAAAGAAATCACCTAAGAACTGATGCTGAGTTTCGTATTTCAATTTATATCTTTCTATCATTGATACGATATCCTTTACGATACGATAATTTTCAAAGAATGTATCCTCATCATAAACATCTATAAATGAAAATGTAACGTCCTTTTTCAGTCTTAAATCATCAAAAATCTTCTTTAATTCGTTTTGTTTTATATTATTACCATTTCCTAATGCTTCTTCTATATCATTATCATTGTAATCTATTACATTTTTATTTAAGTATTGTTTCATTCCTTCTTTATACAAATCATTTAGCCTTTTCATAAATGATTCAGGGGTTTCTCCATCTATATATTGAAATTTTAATCCGTCTATCTTATTTATATTACCCATACAATCTACATAGCTAAATGATTTATCTTCACTTATTTCATCTGCCAATTTAGAAAGAAACAAATTTATCATTTTCATAAATGCTGTAGGTTTATCTGAAACAGAATTAAGACGGAGTATAGTTTGAAACTGCCTAAATAAAATATCAGTATCCTCTTTATTTATGTTTTCTAATTGTTCAAATTTTATAATTTTTTTAGAAATTAAAAATATTTCGTTATCATCAATCCAATTTGATTTATCAAATATTTTGTTCCATCTATCAAAAAAATCATCTGTATTGATAGAACTTTTTCGCAAATCTTCACAAAAAACAGAAGCGAATAAAGGTTTGTTATTATCAAAATCGTAAGAATAAAAAGACGCAATTTTTGTAGAAGATTCCTGCATAGCATAAGAAAATAATTGCTTTACCTTTTTTTCGTTATTAGGATTAGAGTAACTATCAAATTCATTTTTATTTTTTACTTCAATAAAATATACATCCCCATTGTTTGGGTTATTTAATGTTACGTCTGGATATATCGGAGAATGTCCCGTTTGATATGATTTTTCTAACTCTATATTATCTATTGAGTACCCCTTTTCAATTAATTGAATAAGAAGCATTACAACAGATAAATTTTCTTCATTTCTCAAGTTAAAAATACTTTCTCTACCATATTTAATTTGAGGAATTTCAAATTTACGTTTTGCTTTATCTAATACAATAGATATATTATTTATTTTAAAAGTGTATAAATCACCATTTTTTTTTAAACTTAAATTCCTTTGTTTAAGAATATTTATTAATTTATCAATCATGCATTTAATAATTTTTCTTTCACCCAAGTCCCAAATGGCGATTTCTTGATTTCTTTCTCTGATTAAAGGGCATAAAAAAACGTGGGACTTTTTATCTTATTGGTGTGTGAGGTCTTCGACTACCTGATATCCTAAATAAGAAAAGCCCACGATATTACTCGTGAGCGTTTTCCGCTTATTCTTTTAGGATATTTGCATGAAAGTGTCGAAGTTTCACACCACCAAATTATAAGCAAAAACGCTTTTATGTCGTATTAAAATTTTTAAGGTCTAAATTATCTTTCTTTTTCTTTTACCATAGGCATAATTTTTCGTCACTAATTTTTCTGCTTACAAAGGTATAACAAATTTCTTAAAGCACAAAAAAATCTAACACAAACACTTAATTCCCTAACTCAAAATTTATAGCTAAAAATCTTTATTTTACAGAAATTTCATTTTGGGATTTTTGCGAAATTTTTTGCGAAAAATTGACGAAAATTGAGGGTATTTTTTAGCAAATTATGGCTTTGGCGAGTGAAGTCTTTGAAAAAATTTAAAAAATCAAAGAAAAAAATATTTTTTTCTAAGAATTATTTTAATAAAGCAAAGAATTATTTCGCTGAAATCAAGTAAAAAATTTTGCTAAAACAAAGAAATATTTAGCGTTTTTAAGGCTTTAAAAAGTTAAGTCTTTGATTTAGTGATTTTTAATAAGGGCTTATATTCTTAAAATTTGCGATTGGAAATCTTAAAGTTGAAAATTCTTTAAGCATTTGGGCTTAACTCTTGGTGAAAGTTTTTTATTTTGCTTTTGAAGGCTCATAAGACATTTGGTTTGCAAAGGGTTGGTAAATCATTTCTTTGTTTCACTTTTTCAATCTTTCATTTGGTTTTTTTTTATTTCTGTTGTATCTTTGCAGTTTTTCAAATCAGTAAATAATTTTCTTGTTATGAAACTTTCTCAGTTTAAATACAATTTACCAAAAGAACTTATAGCGGAAGTTCCTGCTAAACAAAGAGATGAATCTCGCCTTTTGGTAGTCAATCGTGCGACAGGACAAATCGAAGATAAGATTTTCAAAAATGTTTTAGACTATTTCGATGATGGAGATTTGTTTGTGTTTAACGATACTAAGGTTTTCCCTGCTCGTTTGTATGGAAGAAAGGAAAAAACCAATGCTAAGATAGAGGTTTTTCTTCTTAGAGAGATTAACGAAAGTACTCGTTTGTGGGATATTTTAGTTGATCCTGCTCGTAAGATAAGAATCGGCAACAAACTTTACTTTGGAGAAAATGATGAATTAGTGGCTGAGGTTATCGACAACACGACTTCAAGAGGTAGAACGCTTAGATTTTTGTTTGATGGAAACAATGATGAGTTTCATGGTTTGTTAAAAAAATTAGGACATACTCCTTTACCTGATGATTTATTGAGAATGAGAGGTTTATTGCCTGAAGACGAATTCCGTTATCAAACAATATATGCTCGAAACGAAGGTGCGGTGGTTGCTCCTACTGCGGGATTCCATTTTTCAAGAGAGTTGATGAAGCGAATGGAGATAATGGGCATTGATTCTGCATACGTAACGCTTCATAGTGGCTTAGGAAATTTCAGAGCTATTGAGGTGGAAGACCTTACTAAGCACAAAATGGATTCGGAACAAATGGAAATCAATGAGCAAAACGCTAATTTAATCAACAAAACAAAGGAAAGAGAAAATAAGGTTTGCATCGTTGGTACTACTACTATGAAAGCAGTGGAAACAGCCGCTATTACAGGAAATAGAGTGAAGGTTTACAGCGGTTGGAGTAACAAATTCATTTTCCCACACTATAATTTTGATATTGCAGATGCAATGATAACTAATTTTCACCCTCCTTTGTCTTCTATGTTGATGATGGTTTCTGCATTCGGAGGCTATGATCTTATTATGGAAGCCTATAAACACGCAATAGAAAAAGAATATAAATTCTTGACTTACGGAGATGCAATGCTCATCATCTAAGGCAATAATTATTGTTGCAGGAGGTGTTGGAAAAAGACTTGGTGGAGATTTGCCAAAACAATATCTTCTCTTAAAAGATAGACCTATTCTTATAAGAACGCTTGAAGCCGTTAGTAAAGCAGAGCCAAATGCGACAATAGTTCTTGTGATTGCCAAAGAGATGTTTGAATTTTGGAAAAATATGTGCAAGGAATATTCTTGCAAGGTTGAGCATATTTTGGCTGAGGCTGGAAAGGAGAGATTTTTTTCGGTGCTTTCGGGACTTAAAGCCTTAGAAGGCAAGAATGTTTCTTTGGTTGCTATTCACGATGGAGTGAGATGTTTTGTCAATAAAGAGATTTTTGAGAATTGTTTTGCAAAAGCCGAAGAGAAAGGTGCGTCTGTGTGTGCTTGCAAAAGCATTGAGAGTGTTCGTTACAAGGAAACGGCTGTAAATAGAAACGATGTATATCTTGTTCAAACGCCTCAGTGTTTCAAATATGAAGTTATAAAAAAAGCATACGAAACTCCGTTTAAAGATTGCTTTACTGATGATGCTTCTGTTGTAGAGGCAATGGGAGAAAAAATACATATAGTAGAGGGAAGTAGAGAAAATATTAAAATTACTACACCTTTTGACTTGAAAATTGCTCAAAGTATTTTAAATGAAAGAGAGTATTAAAGATTTATTCAAAAAAACATTTGGAGTAGAGCCTAACAGCATTTGCGAAATCGCTGCTCATGGCTCTTCACGTAAATATTTTCGTTGTCAAACCGAAGTTGTAAAAGTCTTAGCTGCCTACAACAGCGACAAAAAAGAGAATTTGGCTTTCATAGACTTTGCAAGACAACTAAAAACCAAAGGAATAAATGTTCCTGCTATTATTGCAGTAGATGAAGAAAAGGACATATATCTTTTAGAAGACTTAGGGAATACAACTTTGTTTGATTTTATTTCCTCGGCTTCGGAAAATGAGATTTTAGATATTTATAGTAAAATTGTAAGAACACTTCCTAAGATACAAATTGAAGCAGGAAAAGGTTTTGATTTTACTAATGCTTATCCGAGAAAGGCTTTTGATTTGCAAAGTCTTCAATGGGATTTGAATTACTTTAAGTATTATTTTTTAAAACTTGCCGATATTCCTTTTAATGAGCAAGAATTGGAAAACGATTTTGAAGTCCTTGAAAATTATCTTTTGAATTGCAATTGTGATTTCTTGCTTTACAGAGATTTTCAGTCGAGAAACATAATGTTAAAAGACAATTACGAAATATTTTTCATTGATTTCCAAGGTGCAAGAAAAGGTGCGTTGCAATACGACAGTGCTTCTCTTCTCTATGATGCAAAAGCAAATCTTAGTCCAGAAACAAGAGAGAAATTATTAGCAATCTACATTGAAGAGGTCAAAAAATACATCGAGATAAACGAAGAAGATTTCATTGCACACTTTTATGCCTACGTTTATATTCGCATTATGCAGGCTATGGGCTCATACGGATATAGAGGATACTTTCAAAAAAAGGAACATTTCTTAAAAAGCATTCCTTTTGCTATTGAAAACATAAGATTTTTAGAAGAAAACATTAAACTACCTATTGAATTACCTGCTCTACACAATATATTTCAACAAATTATCACTAACGAAAAACTACTTTCTATAAGCAAAAACAATTGTGTTCTTAATGTTAATATTAAGAGTTTTTCATATAAGAAAGGCTATCCTCACGATACTTCGGGAAATGGTGGAGGATTTGTTTTTGATTGCAGAGCTTTACCTAATCCGGGTAGATATGAAGAGTATAAATCGTTGAATGGATTAGATAAAGAGGTAATTGACTTTTTGGAAGAGAAGGAAGAAGTGCAAGAGTTTTTCAAAAATGTTTGTTCTTTAATCAATCAAAGTTGTAAAGAGTATCAAAGAAGAGATTTTTCTAATCTTTCTGTTTATTTTGGTTGCACCGGAGGACAACATCGCAGTGTTTTCTTTGCTCAAAAATTAGCAAATTATTTGAAAAATAAAGAAAATATTAAGGTAATTACTCAACATATTGAACAAAATCTATAAAAAAAATTCAAAAGAATATTGTTTTTTTAACTAAATACCTTAACTTTGCAGTCTTAAAATAAGAGATTAAATAGAGTAAATAACAAAAAAATATAAATAACAATGAAAGTAAGAAATAGAATTATTTCAGCGGTACTCATAGTAGTAGCAGTTGTATTGATAGTTGTGCTTTACAACTCAATTATGCGTCCAGTAAAATTTGAAAACGAGTACAACAAACGTTCAGAGCAAGTAATCACTAAATTAAAAGATTTAAGAGCAATTCAAGAACTTTACAAATCTGCTCACGGAGAGTTTTGTAATGACATCGATTCTTTATTATTGTTTTTGAATACAGGAAGAGTGCCAATGATTCAAAAGAGTTTCCTTCCAGGATATGACCCTGATGCTATGACTGAGTTTGAAGCTCAAAAGAAAGGTTTACTTCGCAGAGATACAACTTGGGTTGAGCCAATCAAAAAATTAGTTGAAGAAAAGAAACTTTTAACTTCTGTTGATAAAGTAAACGATTTAAAATACATTCCTTTCTCAAAAGACAACGGAAAAGAAATTTTTGAGATGAGTGCAAAGAAAGTAAACAAAGGAGGCTTGGAAGTACCTGTTTTCCAAATAACTGCTTTTATTGACACTTATACTTTTGGAATGGATAGACAAGATGTTGTAAACAGAAAAGCAGAATTAGAAGACAAAAATAAATATCCAGGTTGGAAAGTTGGAGACTTAGAACAACCTATCACAGACGGAAACTGGG
>JAGCLI010000175.1 GCA_017647065.1 Bacteroidales bacterium | reverse complement strand
GTTTAGATGCGTGGCAATACCCAACCACAGGGTATTATCAAAAAATAAGTATTCAATATGTTAATGGTAAAGAAAGATTCTATTCGGGTAATACTTCCGAGCATAGAGATGATTTTCAAAAACATAATTGGGTGCAAATGAGTGCAAGAAGTAGAATGCATATTCCTTTTAATTCTTATTATACTTTGGGTTTAAGAGGAGATGTTTTTTATTCTTTCCAAGATTTGTTTTCAACCTATAAATCCAGTCTTTTGAATGCAGGTAGTTATACACCAACAATAGAAACTCTAACAAACTATATGCCAGAGTATCGAGCAAATCAATATGCTGCAATAGGGTTTGAAAATATTTTTTTTATGGATAATATGTTAGGAATAAACCTTTCGGCAAGAATAGGTACTTATTTATTCCTTCCTTATAGACAGATAATAACAATAGAAAATGAAACACCTTTTTATGGTCCACCTTTTCCAAAATTATACTTTATTGCCAATACTTCTTTTGTTGCAAGAACTCCTATAGGGCCATTTAATTTAACATTTTCTTATCATCAAAGAGATGGAAAACAAAATCCTTGGGGAGTGTCTTTTGGATTTGGATTTGTAATATTTAATAATAGAAATATAGAAAAGTAATATGATAGAAATAAGTGGTTTAAATAAATATTATGGTGCTTTACAGGTTTTGAAAGATGTTGAGCTCTCGATTTCTTCCCAAGAAATAGTAACTCTACTTGGAGCCTCAGGGGCAGGAAAGACGACTTTGCTCAATATTGTTGGAACATTAGACAAAGCAGATAGTGGTAAAATAGAGATAAATGGCAGAGATATTAGTGGATTAAATGAAAGACAATTGTCGGAATTTAGAAATAAGGAGATAGGATTTGTTTATCAATTTCATTATTTATTAAATGAGTTTACTGCCTTAGAGAATATTATAATGCCTGCTTTGATTGCAAAAGAAAAACGCTCTATTGCAATAGAAAAAGCAAAAGAATTGTTAAATATTTTAAATATTTACGATAGAGCAGAACATAAACCTTCAGAATTATCAGGTGGAGAACAACAAAGAGTCGCTATTGCAAGAGCCTTAATCAATAGTCCTTCAATTATTTTAGCTGATGAGCCATCGGGAAATCTTGATACAAATAATGCAAAGCAACTTCACGAGTTGTTTTTTCAATTAAGAGAAACATGTAAACAAACATTTTTAATAGTAACACATAATAATGAACTTGCACAGATGTCAGATAGAAGACTAATGATGCAAGATGGTAAAATAATATAAAAAAGATATGGAAAAAAATCAAATGGTATATGGTTTGCGTCCTGTGATGGAGGCAATAAAAGCAGGAAAACAAATTGATAAGATTTATTTTCAAAGTAATTTGCAAGGAAAATTGTTCACCGAACTTAAAGCTCTTATCAAACAAAGTGGAAAAAATATTCAACAACAATATGTTCCGCTTGAAAAGCTTGATTATCTTTCACGAAAACAAAATCACCAAGGCGTAGTTGCTCAACTTTCAAATATAGAGTATTGGGAATTGGAAGAATTGTTTGAGTATATAGATGCAACAGGAGAAAAGGCTTTTTTGATATACTTAGATAATGTAACAGATGTTAGAAATCTTGGAGCTATTGCAAGAAGTGCAGAATGTGCAGGAGCAAATGGATTGATAATTCCTCAACAAGGTTCAGCACCTATTAATCAAGATGCAATAAAAACATCAGCTGGTGCACTTTTACGCTTACCTGTTTGCAGAATAAATAATCTTAAAACATTTGTTAATACAATAAAAGCACACGATATAAAGATTTACTCAGCAAGTGAAAAAGCTAATGCATTATATACTCAAATCAATGCAAGTGAACCTTTAATGCTTGTAATGGGTAGCGAAGAAAGTGGAGTGAGTCCTACAATGTTGAAAATGTCTGATGAATTGGTGAAAATACCTATGAAAGGTGAAATAGAAAGTCTTAATGTTTCAGCAGCAGCTTCAATATTGCTTTTTGAGGTTGTAAGACAAAGATTAGGAATTTAACCTTTGCAGTAAACGCCTAATTTATATAGGTTGAAAATAAAAAGGCTTGGATTTTTTTTAGCAAGAAGGCTTAACATAAGTCTTCTTGTTATTTTATAGAAAAGCACGTATAATCCAACAAGATGATACTTCTCTAATTTATTGTACACATTTACGATTTTAATTCTTTGAATTATTTTTTTATTTCTTTGATTTTTTGAAATATTTC
This sequence comes from Bacteroidales bacterium, assembly GCA_017647065.1. Classification (GTDB taxonomy): domain Bacteria; phylum Bacteroidota; class Bacteroidia; order Bacteroidales; family P3; genus Onthomorpha. Next base: position 5,528 of record JAGCLI010000175.1, on the reverse strand, counting down.
TTAGAGTTTTTATAGCATTTTCATTAGAAGAAATAAAGTCTTTAAAAGTTTTTAAACCTAAGTGTTCAACGGGGTTATCAATGTTTTGGAAAGAAAAATTAAACTCTTCTAAATCAAGTTTAAATAAGGTGTCTTCGTGTCCGTAACCTTTGATGTCTTGGCGAAAACGAACAGATGAAAATATTTTTTTGCGAATACAAAAGTTATTTGTCGTAAACATATCTTCGCCTTGCAGAGCTTTGTTTGCTTCAACCTTTGTTCCATATTTCCAATGTAATTCATAGCCTTTTGGACATTTGTCTTTGCTGCAATAAACCGTACCTCCACGCACTACATCTTTTGTTTCGATTGCTTGCAAATAGCGTTTTAGGAAATCTTTTCTAACTATGCCACTATCTCCATCTAAAAATATTAAAATATCTCCTTTTGCTGTCTCTGCTAAAAGGTTTCTTATGCGAGAGCGTCCAAGATTTTCACTTAATTCTCTGTATTCTACGTTAGGAAGTTGAGCAATTGCTTTGTTTTCTTCGCATTTTATTGGAGAACAATCGTCAAAAACTAATATTTCCCATTGACAACTTAATTCCTTTGCTTGAAGAAGTAAGTCGTTTACTAAGTTTACACAATTTTCTTGATAGATAGGAATAAGGATTGAAAGCATTATTTCTCCAATTGTTTTATTGTTTTGAAAATTTGAGTTTCTTCGTTTTCCCAACATAATTCTTTGGCGGCTTTTTTGCAATTTTCTGCAATTAGGTCAAGCTTTATGTTGTTGTTTAAAAGATTTGTGATTTGTTTTGCTAAATCTTGTGGATTGTAAGAAGAGAGAAATTCTCCTGTTTTGTATTTTTCTACTATTAGTTTGATTTCTTGTAGGGGTGAAACTAAGACAGGAACTGAGCAAGCAATGTATTCAAATATTTTATTTGGTAAACTAATAGCATAATTGCCGTTTATAGCCTTGTCAATAGAGATTGCTAATTTTGCATTCTTTGTTTTGTTCATCATTTCTTCAAAAGGCAATCGTCCAAGGAAGTGTATTTTGTCTTCAAGTTGTAGTGCTTTTACTTTTTTTTCTAAATCGGATTTTATATCACCTACTCCCATGATGAGAAGTCGTGCATCAATCCACTGCATTGCTTCGCATAATTCTTCTAATCCTCTTTCTATGTTTACTGCTCCTTGCCATACAATTATGTTTTCTTTTTTTGAGGAAGAGATTGTTTCTTGTTTGAAAAATATTTTTGGAGGGATATTTCTAACTACAATGCTTTCTTCGTTGTATTCTTCTTTGAAGTAATTTTTTATTGGATTACAAACAGTAAAAACTGCATCACAGCCTTTAATGCAGTGCTTTTCTATGATTTTCCATACTCTTTGCGCAAAAGGATTGGATTTTAATTCAGGAACTTGTGTGAAATGTTCGTGAGAGTCAAAGATTAAGGGCTTTTTTTTAAGTTTTGCAACTAAGTAATTAGGAAGTAGTGTGTCTAAATCATTCGCCCAAAGAAAATCTTGCTTTGAAAAAAGTAGGTGAAAGAATAGTTTGAAGTTTAGTTCTGCATAATAGATAGCGTTTTTTCTAAAAAAAATAGGTAATCTCTTGCATTGATAGTTACGAGGGGTTAAATTAGGAGAATTTTTAAAAGCCCTGCCGATTAGTTTTACACTTAAACCATAATCGACAAGGCTTTTACAGGTTTTATTTACCCTATTATCGCAAATTAAATCGTTACTTACACTTACGCATATACGTTTCATAAATTCACAATCTATGAAACAATTTTTCCATCTTCACAAGCAATCACTTTTGCTCGGAATTTGTCAAGTACAATGTAGTCATGGGTTGCCATAAGTACTGTAGTGCCATGTTTTTTATTTATTTCCATTAGCAATTTCACTATTTCCTCGCTTGTAATAGGGTCAAGATTTCCTGTAGGCTCATCTGCCAAAATCAATTCTGGTTGATTGACAATTGCTCTTGCAATAGAAACTCTTTGCATTTCTCCTTCGCTTAAATCACATGCTTGTTCGTTTGCTTTCATCAATAACCCAACATCGTCTAAGGCTTGAAGAATGCGTTCGTTCATTGCTTTTTTGTCTTTCCAACCTGTTGCTTTTAACACAAATGCAAGATTGTCATAAACAGATCTGTCTTTTAACAATTGGAAGTCTTGAAATATTATTCCTAATTTACGTCTTAATAAAGGGATTTTTGATTTTTTTAATCCGTTTAGAGTAAAACCGCAAACGTATGCAGATCCTACTTCTATGCGAATGTCAGCATAGATTGATTTTAAAAGAGAGGATTTTCCAGAGCCTGTCTTTCCAATAAGATATACAAATTCTCCTTTCTTTATATCAAGGTTTACTCCTGATAGTATAGTCTTTTCAAATTCTAAATCTACACCGCTATATTTTATTACCGATTCTATATTTTCCATTTGTTTAATCTTGTTTTAGTTTTGCAATCTTTTTTTGAACAGTAAAGCGAAGCACAAAAACATATATAACCCACATTAAAATAATGTAAAGAATGTAATATAAATCGCTGATAAGGAATGCAACAATGATTGATATTAGTGAAACAATTACTGAAATTATAAATGTGGTTATTGTTGTGCGTTGATGCGAGTAGCCTGTGCGTAAGAGGAAGTGGTGAATATGAGTTTTATCTGCCAAGAATGGTGATTTGCCTTTTTTTATTCTTGAAATAAATACTCGTAAAGTGTCGGCAAAAGGCAAGAAAAAAAACATAGGAAAGACTAAAATTTTGGCTTTTATTTCATATCCACTGATTAAAATAGGATCTGCTCCGCTGTAATTCATTGACATTATTATCGAAAGTGCAATTAGTGTGCCTATAAATAAACTTCCTGTATCGCCCATAAAGATTTTGGCTGGCTGCCAATTGAAAACCAAAAATCCTACAATGCTTCCGATAATTGCTACAAAGGCTATCATCCAGAAATTAGCGTTTGCAAAAAATGAGTCTAAGTTTAATACGTTTGTTGTGTAGATTAGGTGCATTAAAAAGCCTGCAAGGAAGATGAAAACAGATAATGCTTGCATTCCTGCTTGACCATCTATTCCGTCAATAAGGTTGTATGCGTTGCAAACTACGATTATTAAGGCTATTGTAAGTATATAGGATAGCCAAACGGGTAATTCTCCAACTCCAAATAAGCCATAAAAACTATAAAGTCTAATATCTAAATAGCAAAAAAGGAATCCTACTAATATTTCACAGAATAGTTTTATTTTTGGAGAAAGGGAGTTCATGTCATCTCTAATACCCAAAACTACAACAATGGATAAAAGAATTATAAAGGCTAAAAGTTGTATCATGTTTACTTTATCTACCATTTGAAGTACGGAAGAAAACATTGCTATTGCAAAAGCAACAAATATTACTACGCCTCCTAAGTGTGCAGTGTAGCCTTTGTGAATCTTTCTTCCGCCGGAGGAGTCTAAGATTTTGTATTTTTCCATCAATCTAATGAAAATAGGCATCAAAAGATAGACTAAAATAAATGCTGCTACAAAACATGATATCCAAATCATAACTTAGTTTTTTTATTTTCGGCAAAGGTAGTAATTTTCCTTTGAATTAGAAAAATATTTCAAAGAATTAAAAAATTATTTCTTTGTTTTGAAAAATTATTTCTTAGAATTAAAATATTTTTTGTAATTTTGAAAATTGTTTAGTACAATGGGTATTTTTTAATAAATTAAAACAATAAAAACAATGCAAACAATAATAATATTAGATCACGGTTCACAATACACACAGTTGATTGCAAGAAAAGTAAGAGAATTAAATGTTTATTGTGAGATACATCCATTTAATAATCCTCCTAAATTTACAGATGATGTGAAAGGGGTAATTCTTAGTGGTAGCCCTTGTAGCGTAAGAGATCAAGATGCTCCAAAGCCAGATTTGTGGTTTAAAGGTAAAATGCCTGTTTTAGGAGTTTGTTATGGTGCTCAATATATGGTACAAGCTTTTGGCGGAAATGTAGTTGCAAGTAAAATTAGAGAATATGGTCGTGCACACCTTAATTATGTGGATAAAGACTCTGCTTTGTTTAAAGGGGTAGGGGAAAACTCTCAAGTATGGATGTCTCACGGCGATACAATTGAGTCAATGCCAGAAAACTATAAAGTAATCTGTTCAACAGAAAGTGTAAAGAATGCAGGATATAAAATAGATGGTGAAGAAACTTATGCAATTCAATTTCACCCAGAAGTTTATCATTCAATAGATGGCTTAACTATTCTTAAAAACTTTGTTGTTGGAGTTTGTGGTTGTGAGCAAAGTTGGACAGAAGATTCTTTCATAGATACAACAATTCAAGCTTTGAAAGAAAAATTGCAAGACGATAAAGTAGTTTTGGGATTAAGCGGTGGAGTGGATTCTTCAGTTGCTGCTCTTTTGTTGCATAAGGCAATAGGAAAAAATCTTAATTGTATATTTGTTGATAATGGCCTTTTGCGTAAAAATGAGTTTGAAGATGTTTTGGCTTCTTATAAAGGAATGGGTTTAAACGTTGTTGGAGTTGATGCAAAGAAAGAATTCTATTCTGCTCTTGAAGGTTTAACCGATCCTGAAAAGAAAAGAAAAGCAATAGGTAAGACTTTTATAGATGTTTTTGATGCAGAGGCTGCAAAAATCAAAGATGTAAAATGGTTAGCTCAAGGTACAATTTATCCAGATGTAATTGAGAGTTGCAGTGTAAAAGGTCCGAGCGTTACAATTAAGTCTCATCATAATGTTGGAGGACTTCCAGATTATATGAAACTGAAAATAGTTGAGCCATTAAGATCTTTGTTTAAAGATGAGGTAAGAAGAGTTGGTAAAGCCTTAGGTTTGAAACATGAACTTTTAGGTCGTCATCCTTTCCCAGGGCCTGGTTTAGCTATAAGAATATTAGGTGATGTTACTGCTGAGAAAGTAGCAATTCTTCAAGAGGTTGATGCTATTTTTATAGATAATTTGAAAAAGGACGGTTTGTATGATAAGGTTTGGCAAGCAGGTGCTGTTTTGCTTCCTATACAATCTGTTGGTGTAATGGGTGATGAAAGAACTTATGAAAGAGTTGTTGCTCTTAGAGCAGTGGAATCTGTTGATGGAATGACAGCTGATTGGTCTTATTTGCCGTATGAGTTCTTAGCAAAGGTGTCTAATGAAATTATAAATAAAGTTCGTGGAGTGAATAGAGTATGTTATGATATCAGCTCAAAACCTCCTGCAACTATTGAATGGGAATAATTATAGATTTTTAAGATTATTGTTATGAGATATTTTGTTAAATTGATTTGTTTTTTGTTTGTGTTAGTATGTTTTAAAACAGCATATTCTCAAACTAATAATGGAAATGACGATGATGTGCTTGGAATTCATAAAGTAGAGAAAGGTGAAACTTTATATAGGATTTCAAGAAACTTTTTTTTGACAGAAAAGGATATTATAGAGGTTAATCCAGGCTTAACTGCCGAAAACTTAAAAGCAGGTCAAGTAATAAAGG
>JAGCLI010000174.1 GCA_017647065.1 Bacteroidales bacterium | reverse complement strand
ATTGGACACGCTTTTAATAATCTAAAAGACATTCCTTTTGCTACTTTTACAATTATGTCTATTTATTACATAATTAAATTCTTAGAACAACTGCCTAAAATTAAGTTTTCCACAGCTCTATTGCTCACTCTTTCAATTTTCTTAACTACTTCTGTGAGAGTTGGTGGGCTTTTAATGATTGCTTACTTCGGATTGTTTGCCTTGGTTTACTTCCTTTACAAAAGAAAAGAATTAAAGCCTATTTTCTTTAAGACATTGTTAATTTCGCTTGGCATTTGCATAGTTGCATATTTCTTAACCGTACTTGTGTGGCCGTATGCCTTAGAGGGAGTTTTCTCAAACGTTTTCAACGCTTTCTTAAACATGAATAAATTTGAAATTTCCATAAGACAAAATTTTGAAGGTGTTGCTCAATGGTCCGATGATTTACCTTGGTATTATTCTTGCAAATATATGCTAATTACAATCCCTATTGTAGTACTATTAGGCTTTATTTTATCATTAGTTTTCTTGTATCACAACCGCAAAAATTGGTTTTTATATTTTGTTTTACTCTTTACAACAATTTTCCCTCTTGTTTGGATAACAATAAACAATTCAAATGTTTATGGAGGTTGGCGACATTTAATTTTTATTTATCTTCCTTTTGTGGTGCTTTCTGCTCTTGGAATTTCAACTCTAATCGATTTACTAAAAAACAAATACATAAAGATAATAACTATTGCCTGCTTACTTCTTCTTTCTTATCACCCTATCTCCCATTCAATAAGAAACAATCCTTATCAATACGTTTACTTCAATCAACTTTGCAATTCAACAAAAGGAGCCTATGGAAAATATGAGTTAGATTATTATTACCATTCTTTAAGAGAAGCTTCTCAATGGATAATTGATAATGTAAAGAATGATTCTAAAACAAAAGACAAAACTATCGTTGCTTGCTGGCACAAACCAATTATAGACTATTATTTTCGCAATGACACAACAAACTTTAAAACAGAATTCGTACGTTGGAATGAAAGAGGAGAATTCGATTGGGATTATGCAATTTTCTGCAACACAGGAATATACCCTTCTCACTTACTAAAAGGAACTTTTCCTCCTAAAAACACCGTTCATACTATTGAAATAGATGGTTATCCTATTTGTATAGTTTTAAAAAGAGAAGATAAAAACGATTTATTGGGTACAGAGGCAAAAAATAAAGGCAATTTAGACGAGGCATTATATCATTTTAATCTTGCTTTAAAACAAGATAGTCTTAATGAAACTGCATTGCTTAATTCAGCTCAAATATACCTATACAAAGCACAAGAAGAGGATACTTTGTTCATTGAAAGAGCGGATTCTTCTTTAACTCTCCTCAATAGATTACTAAGATATAACCCTGAGCATGAAAATGCCAATTATTTTAAAGGCTATGCTCTTTTAATGAAAAACCAAGTTGATGAGTCCTTATTTGTTTTGAATAATTTGATTACGCTATACAATCCAAAATATCCAGCAGCCTACGAATTGATTTCAAATATCCTTTTCCAATTAGGAGAATTTGAAAAATCGGAAAGTTATCTTCTAAGAATTATTGAATTAGGTGTTGCAAACCAAAACACAGTTGTTATGTTATTTAAGCTTTATGATGCAATGGGACTTGCCAATAATGAAAAATACATAAGACTCTATTCTCACATGGAAAATTATCATAGAGAACAAGGCGATGATAAATCTGCTGATGAATACTTAGATGCCTTAAATCAAGTAAGCCTTTACTAATTTTGTTAAGTAAAGGCTTAGTTTGTTTGGCTTATAATAACATTTCAATAAATTTCGGTAATTCTGTTAAAGGTTTAAAACCTTGTTCCTCCATATTTTCGGAAATTGTTGTCAATTCAAAATAAGATAGTAAAGTTGCACATTCATATTCTCCTATCATTTCTTCTATAAGTGAATAAACTGCAACTAACAAATCCTCATCTTCTGTTTCCTTTGAATCTAAGGCTATTTGAAGTCCTAACATTTCCTCATCTTCTGAGTTTTCCATTGGCATAAACCACATTTTTTTACTACTCAAATGATAAGAAGCAAAACTAATATTTACATTAGGCCCTTTACCTTGCTTAAAGGCTACAATATCCCAAAAATCTAAGATTGGTGATTGTTCATAAAGATTTATTAAATCCTCAAAATAATCCACATCTCCTTCGGCGGTAAGAGTTAATTTTCTACCATTTGTTCCTAATTTACTAATTTCAAAAGACAATCCTTCACTGTATTGTTTCAAATCACCATCAAGAGAATTTAAAATTTCATCTTTTTCTTCTGCATTTAAGGAATCTAAATCCATTAGTTTATCGCTTTTGGCTTTAAAGCGATTCCAAAATTCTTCTATTGTTATTTTCATTTCTATTTGTTTATTTTTATTTATCCAATCAAGTGTGCTTCAATTTCAAGCATTACTCCAAATTTTTCTTGCACTTTTTCTTTTACCAAATTCGCCATTTCCAACACATCTTTACCCGTTGCACCGCCATAATTAACCATAACTAAAGCTTGTTTTGCATGCATTCCTACACAATTGTAGCGTTCGCCCTTGAAACCACATTGTTCTATTAACCACGCTGCTGATAATTTTATGGTATCTTGCTGAGAAAAACTAACTATTTGAGGAAATCTTTGTTTTAAATCTTCAAATTGTTCTTGGCTTATTGTAGGATTTTTAAAGAAAGAGCCTGCATTTGGTAAGATTTCTGGATTTGGAAGTTTTGAATCACGTATCTTTGTTACTATATCACACATCTTTATTGGTGTAATAGGATTTACTTTATTTTCTTCCAAGTAGGATTTTATCGCTGCATAGTCTAACTTTGGTTGAAAAATCTTATCTAACAAGAAAACAACCTTATAAATCAACTCTTCTTTATGAGAGGTTTTCCAACGAGAGAATCTATAATCAAATTCGCAGTCCGCATTCATTATTCTGTAATTATCGGAAGTTTTCATATTGTGAACCTCCACCCAAAGAATGCGATCTGCCACCTGCATGCCGTATGCTCCAATGTTTTGAACAGGAGATGCCCCTACTTGTCCTGGAATAGCTGCTAAATTCTCCAATCCTGAATAGCCATTCAAACAAGCCCAACGCACAAACTCTGCCCAATTCTCTCCAGCACTTACTTCCACAGCCACAGAATCTACTTCATCAGAAATTATCTTTTTACCCTTGTTTTCAATCTTTATTATAGTGCCTTGATACTCTTTGTTGAGAAAAATAGTATTGCTTCCCCCCGCAAGTATATGCACTCTTTGAGATTCTTTGTAAACTTTATCTATTTTTTCAAAATCCTCTTGAGAATTAAACTCAACAAATTCCTTTGCAACACAATCTATCGCAAACGTATTAAGTGATTTAAGATTTTTATTCTCCATTATTTTCATATTTTTACGCACTACAAATTTACATAAACTATGCAAAAATAATAGCATTTTGTCATATTTTCGTTAAAAAACTTTCATAATTCAAAGATAACTTATATTTTTGTAGTCTCTTATTCGAAAAAAAATAACATAAATGACACATCAGACTTTAGATTTCAATGGAATAAATCTGCATTATCAAGACGAGGGTAATGGAGACATCGTTTTAGTTTTGATTCATGGGTTTATGTCTGATTTAAGAGTGTGGTCTTATTATGTTTTCTCATATATGAGAGAAATAAGGGTTATTACAATCGATCTTTTAGGTCACGGACAAAGTGAATGGTTTGAAAACACACCAAGCACTATGGAATTACAAGCCCAAGCCGTTAAAACGGTTTTAGATCACTTAAATATAAAAGAATGCGTTATGGTTGGGCATTCTATGGGTGGATATGTTTCATTGGCATTTGCAGAGGCTTATCCTCAATACATAAAAGGACTTTGTCTTCTTCACTCTCACGCTTTGGCAGATAGTAATAACGTAAAAGAAAAAAGAGAACAAACTTGCAATATCATAAATCAAAATAGAGCAAGTTTTATAATCAATTTCATTCCTAATCTTTTTGCTCCTGCAAATCACGATAAGTTTTATTATGAGATAAAAGACTTGCAAGATTCTGCACTTGAATCAAAAGCAGACGGACTTATTTTAGCACAAAAAGGCATTGCAACTCGTACATCGAAAATAGAACTTCTCAAAACAATAAACTCTCCTGTTTTATTCATTATAGGCAAACAAGATTCTCGCATTCAGTTAGACATGTCTATTGCACAAGCAAGTTTTCCTAAACATTCTGAGCTTTTAATCTTAGAAAACGTTGGACACATGGGACATATTGAATCGCGAGACATCATAAAACGACGTTTATTGTCCTTTACATACTCTTGTTTTGCCCTTTAAACAAAATGAGAGACTTTACCAAAGGTAGCATTGGAGGAAATATTCTTCTATTTAGCATTCCCCTTATGTTAGGGAATTTATTCTTGCAATTATACAACTTTGTTAATAGTGTATTTGTAGGACATTTTCTTGGCGATCAGGCTTTGGCAGCAGTAGGGACGGTTTATCCTATTGTATTTTTTTTAATTTCGTTAATAATTGGCATAGGCTCGGGAGCAAGCGTTGTAGTTTCTCATTTCTTTGGAGCAAAACAATTTGAAAAAATCCCTTTAATCATCAGCACTTTTTATATTTTTTTCATAATTCTTGGACTCATTGTATGTTCCCTTAGTATGATTTTCTCAAAAGAAATCTTCTCTTTGCTTAATCTTGAAAAAGAGGTTTGCAATTTAGCTATTTCTTATATGAGAATATATATGATAGGAATGTTTTTTTCGTTTTGTTTCAATAGTGCCGTAAGTATTCTTAGAGGATTAGGCGATAGCAAAACACAACTCTACTATCTTATTGCAACAAACATATTAAATGGAATCCTTTCTTACATTTTTCTCGCTGTAATGAAATGGGATTTAAATTCAACAGCATGGGCAACGGTAATTTCACAAGCAACTGCATTTATAACTTTATTTATTCACTTACAAAAAACAAATCCATACATCAAAATCAAAAAAGCAGATAAATATTTTGATAAATCAATATTAAAAGAAATTATAAAAATTGGTTTTCCAACAGGAATACAACAATCAGTTATTGCACTTTCTCAGATATTCATAATAGGAATTGTTGCAATGTTTGGCTCCAATGCCTTAACTGCCTATTCTGCAGCTTCACGTGTTGAGTCAATTGCTCTTTTGTTAATATTAAATTACTCTTCTGCACTTTCTTCATTTGTTGGACAAAACTATGGTGCTACGATGTATTCAAGAGTTAGAAAATCTCTTTCTCACTCCCTACAAATAACAAGTATTATAAGCCTTATTACTGCAATTGTATTTTGTTGTTTAGGAAAAGAAATAATGAAACTCTTTTCTCAAACACCAGAGGTTTTAGAAATAGGTTTTGATTACTTATTTATAATGGGATTATTCTGGATAACACTCAGTGCAATGAATGTCTTTCAATCTTTTTTCCGTGGATTAGGCGACACTTTCTACCCTATGCTAATTAGCATTCTTTCATTATGGATAATAAGACTACCTATTTCTTATTTACTCTCTCTAAAAATGGGAACAATCGGCATTTGGATTGGAGCACCTATATCATGGGCAATTGGTTTAATAGCATATCTTATTTATCATAAACGTTCTAAATGGATGAAAACAATATTTAAAACAACAATCATTCTATTTCTTTTTGCAAGTCCTTGTTTTGTAAAAGCACAATCTTGCAAAGATTTCCTTTCCCCTTTAAAGATTACTCTCGCTTCTTCGGGACATTTTGGCGAATTACGTTCTAATCATTTTCATTCAGGGATTGATTTAAGAACAAACGCAGTTACAGGACAAGCAGTTATTTGTCCATTTGACGGAGAGGTTTCAAGAATTAAAGTACAAGTTTACGGCGGTGGTAAGAATCTTTACATAGACCACACAAACGGCTACTCAACAGTATATATGCACTTAGAAAATTATGCAGGAGCAATAGCAGATTATGTAAAAAAGCATCAATACAAAATACAATCATACGCTTTTGATTTATACGTACCAAAAGGCTCATTAAAACTAAAAAAAGGAGATACAATTGCCTTTTCGGGAAATACAGGTTCCTCAGGTGGTCCTCACCTTCATTACGAAATACGCAACACCTCCTCACAAAAAACAATAAAGCCAGTAACCATGGGATTAAACCTACAAGATAACCTCGCTCCTACGCTCTACAGCGTAAGAATTGTGCCAAACGACAAAACATCTACAATAAACGGCAAAAACGAAGAGGCTTTTTTTGACATAAAAACAGGAAAGCCTACTCTATTACAAAGCACCATAAACTTAGAAGGTGATTTCTATATTTGTTTTGAAGCATACGACCGCTCAAATGGTAGCACCGAAAAAAACGGTGTTTATGATTCAAAACTATTTGTTGATGACAAGTTAATATTTCGCTACAATAACAATGCATTTTCTTTCACCGAACAAAGATATGCAAACGCAATAATAGATTACGCATACCTTAAAACAAAAGGCAAAAGAATGCTAAAAACAAAACAAATGCCCGGTTGTAAATTCTCCAACGTTACATACGCCAACAAAGGAATAATCAGCGTTAAAAACAACGAAACGAAAAAGATTACAATAGTTTTAGAAGACGAAAAAAAGAATAAAAACACATATACATTCTTTTTGAAATCCGATGGAAAGAAAGCACAACTCGCAACAAACAACTCACAACAAAAAGGCATAAAACACATTCCATACACCAAAGGATTAACCTTTAACACAAACGATTTAAGTCAAATAACAATCCCTGCAAACGCCCTTTACGAAGACTTAGACCTACAATACTCCTACTCACAAGGAAAATATGGCTGCATACATCAAATAGGCAACAACACCGTGCCCTTACACAAAAAATTCACAATGAAACTCCGTTACAACAAAAACCTAACCAATAAAAACAAAGCCTTAATTGTAAGAATAAGCGACAAAGGAGGCAAAACATCAATCGGAGGCAAAGTAGAAGGCGATTACATCGTAGCAAGCACCTTCGATTTAGGACGATACGCAATAGAAATCGACACAACAGCACCAAAAATCACCCCTAAAAACTTCAAAGACAAACAAAAACTAAACCCAAAACAAAAATTCATTCAAATAAAAGTAACAGACAACCTTGCAGGCATAAGAAACGTAAACGCCTACCTTAACGACAAATGGCATTTAATGGAATATGACGGCAAAACCTCCACAATATTCTGTCCCGCAAGCGAAATTCCAAAAGGCGAAAACAAATTAAAAATCATCGCAACAGACGAAAAAAACAACAAGACAACAACAACATTTACTATTGTAAAATAAAGGAGGAATAAAACAATAGGAAAATGTAAAATAAACTTGTTTTTCCACAAGTTAAGCCCAAATGCTTGCGATATTTTCAACTCTAAGAATTCTAATTGCAAATTTTGAAAATATAAGCCCTTAACTAAAAATCACAAAATCAGAGACTTAACTTTTTAAAGCCAGAAATTTGCCAAAAAAGTCTTTGTTTTTGCCAAATTTTTCGCTGTTTTTTTCAATTTTTTCTTTGATTTTTTCAAAAAAAACCTTGATTTAATTTTTTCTATCCTTGATTTAGAAATTTCTATCTCTGCTTTAGAAAATTCTAAACGAGCTTTTCGTAAAAAAACTCCAAATTTGCGAAAAAATTTACCCCAATTTTCGTCAATTTTTCGCAAAAATTTTGCTAAAAAATCGGTTTTGAAATTTTGGCAAAATAAATCCGATTTCCCTAATTCTTAAACTTAGAGAACCAAGACTTTTTTCGCAAGTTTTTTGTGCTTTTAAAAATTTGTTATACCTTTGTTACTTGAAATTAAACTAACAAAAAAAGAATCTTATAATATGTTTTGCAAATATTGTGGTGAGCAAATATCTGATGATAGTGTTTTTTGTTCAAAATGCGGTAAGAAATTAACAGAATCTATAACAGAGAAAAAATTAGATTCTAATAACATAAATCCTCAAAAAGAAGAAAAAATAGTAATAGAAGCAACAATAAAACCAACTAATAACGACTCTTCTGAAACAAAGTCGGAAGGTATTAAATGGATATCAACAGATAATTTACAATGGCAAAGACCTAAGAAAGCAAGAATAGCACAAATTTGTATATATGTGTTATTAGGATTGTTATCAGCATTCTTTTTATGGTATTGTGTTGAAGAAGAAGAATTGGGATTATTGATTGCAGTTGCTATACCAATACTTATTGCATTCGGATTCACTAATATATGGAAAGAATATACCCGATATCCTAATGCATACGATATTATACCAAAAGATGTTGCAGACCAAATAGAAGAATACGAATGGAATGGATTTTGTAAGACTAAGTACATATTCTTTAAGAAAGATGAAAAATATGGAGTCATTGATACACGAAATTATTGCGTTAAGATAGAAGAAATATTTGATTCTATATCTTGGCGAGTTCCTAATAAAACGATAGATGTTACTATAAAAAACAAAAAAAACACTATTAATATTTTATCATATCGTAATAGGAATAATCTTGATACTACAATTTCTAATTCTTATATTGATTCATCTCTTCAAACATTAAAGGAGCATTTTGATTCTGTCAATTCCGTAGCATATAGTCCCGATGGTACAAAAATTATCAGCGGTTTATATGATAAAACCATTAAGATATGGGATGCAATCACAGGAGAATGCCTTAAAACCTTGGAGGGACACTCATTTCCTGTCAATTCCGTAGCATTTAGTCCCGATGGCACAAAAATTGTCAGCGGTTCATATGATGAAACCATTAAGATATGGGATGCAAACACAGGAAAATGTCTTAAAGCCTTGGTGGGACATACAAGTTCTATCTATTCCGTAGCGTATAGTCCAGACGGCACAAAAATTATAAGCGGTTCATATGATAAAACCATTAAGATATGGGATGCAAACATAGGACAATGCCTTAAAACCTTGGAGGGACACTCACAAAGGGTTAATTCCGTATCATATAGTCCCGATGGTACAAAAATTGTCAGCGGTTCAGATGATAAAACCATTAAGATTTGGGGAATAGAATAGGTATTTAAATTTCCTAATTCAAAGAAAAACGCTCGTGAGTCTTTGTTTTATTTAGACAAACGAGCGTTTTGTTTTTTTAAGTCTTTGACTTCTTTTTTGTTTTATTTCTTTTCTGGTTTTGGTCCTCTTGGGCGTTCAGGTTTTCTTTGTGGTTCTACATAGCCTTCTGGTTTTGGTAATAGAACTCTTTGTGAAAGTTTAAATTTACCTGTCTTTTTGTCTATGTCTATTAATTTTACTTTCACTTTATCGCCTACTTTCAAAACGTCTTCTACGTTTTCTACTCTTGACCAATTGATTTCGCTAACGTGAAGTAAACCATCTTTTCCTGGAAGAAACTCAACGAATGCTCCAAATGTTTGAAGATTTTTTACAACTCCTTCATATTCTTCTCCTATTTCAGGAACTGCTGTAATGCCTTTTATTCTTGCTATTGCAGCCTCTACGCTTGCTTTATCAACAGAAGATATTTCTACAACGCCTTTATCTCCTACTTCTTCTATTGTGATAACTGTGTTAGTTTCTTTTTGAAGTTCTTGAATTACTTTACCTTGTGGTCCTATAACTGCTCCAATAAATTCTTTTGGTATTGTCATTGAAACTATTCTTGGAACATTTGGTTTGTAGTCTTCTCTTGGTGCTGGAATTGTTGCTTCGATTATATTCAAGATGTGCATTCTTCCTTCGTTTGCTTGTGCTAATGCTTGTGCTAATATTTCGTAAGAAAGTCCGTCACATTTGATATCCATTTGACAAGCTGTGATTCCATCTCTTGTTCCTGTTACTTTGAAGTCCATATCTCCTAAGTGGTCTTCGTCTCCTAAGATATCAGAAAGTACAGCCCATTTTCCGTCTTTTGCAATCAATCCCATTGCTATTCCAGATACTGGTTTATGGATTGGAACTCCTGCATCCATAAGTGCTAAACAGCCCGCACAAACTGTTGCCATTGAAGATGAACCGTTTGATTCTAATATATCTGATACTAATCTAATAGTATATGGACATTCTTCTTGTGTTGGAATTACTTGTTTTAAGGCTCTCATTGCTAAGTTACCGTGTCCGATTTCTCTTCTTGAAGTTGAGCCTGAACGTTTTACTTCTCCTGTTGAGAATCCTGGGAAGTTGTAGTGTAAGATAAAGTTATTTTTTCCTACAACCATAACTCCATCTATTGTTTGTTCATCAAGTTTTGTTCCAAGTGTACAAGTTGTTAATGATTGTGTTTCTCCACGTGTGAAGATTGCAGAACCGTGTGGTGTTGGTAAGTATCCTACTTCTGCCCAAATAGGACGTATTTCGTTTAGTTGTCTTCCGTCTAATCTTACTCTTTCATTTAAAACCATATCACGCATTGCTTCTTTTTCTACTGCGTGGAAATAACGGTCTATCATAAATGATTTTGCTTCTGCTTCTTCTGCATCAAGTGTTTCTATAAATTCTTGCTTGATTGCTTTGAATCCTTCTCCTCTTTCTGATTTTGATTTGATTCCTTGTTTCGCAAAATCATAGCATTTTTGATATACTGCTTGGTGAAGTTTTTCTTTTAATTCTAAGTCGTTTTCTTCGTGGCAGTACTCTCTCTTTTGAGTTTTTCCTACCATTTCTGTAAGTTCTCTTAGTGCTTGGCAGTGAAGTCTTATAGAGTCGTGAGCTTGTTTTAGTGCTTCTAACATCAATGATTCTGAGACTTCTTTCATTTCTCCTTCAACCATCATAATGTTATCTTCGGTTGCAGCTACTATTAGGTCTAATTCAGCTCTTTCCATTTGTTCATAATTTGGATTTATCATGAATTGACCGTCAATATATGCAATTCTACATTCTGATACCGGACCATTGAAAGGTATATCACTAACTGCTAAAGCTGATGCTGCGGCTAAGGCTGCTAAGGCATCGGGTGGTGTTGTTGGATCGCCCGAAATAAGTGTTACTTGTACTTGTACTTCTGCGTGAAAATCATCTGGGAAAAGCGGTCTTAACGCTCTATCTATCAATCTTGAAATTAAGATTTCATATTCGCTTGGTCTTGCTTCTCTTTTGAAGAATCCTCCTGGAAATTTACCTGTTGCAGCATATTTTTCTTGATAATCTACTGTCAAAGGCATAAAATCCACATTTTCTCCTACTTCTGTTTTTTCACAAACTGTGGCTAAAAGCATTGTATCGCCCATTCTAACAACTGCTGAGCCATCTGCTTGTTTTGCTAACTTACCTGTTTCAATTTCAATGGTTCTTCCGTCTGCTAATGCAAACTGTTTTTTTGTTCCTAACATCTTTTTTCTTTCTTTTTTAACCTCTTCCAAGAGGAGCTACTTGGATAAAATTTCTTCTTTTCTTATTTTGCTCCTACATACAACCAAAAAAGGCAATTAGAAAGCTAATTGCCTTTTTGTCTTTTTATCGTACAAATTAAGTATTATTTTCTTATACCTAATTGTTTAATCAATTCACGATATCTTTCAATATCTCTATCTTTTAGATAGTCTAATAAACGTCTTCTTTTACCAACTAAGTTTACTAATGCTCTTTTTGTAAATAAGTCATTATGACTTTTCTTTACGTGTTCTGTTAGATGTTGGATTCTAAATGTGAACAACGCTATTTGAGCTTCTGTTGATCCGCTGTCTGCTTCGCTTTTGCCGTATTGAGCAAAAATTTCTTTTTTCTTTTCAGTTGTCAAGTACATACTCTAACTACTTAATTTTAATATATTATACTTTTTCTTCTTTTCCTTTATGAGTTTGCAAAATTACGAATTATTTTTCATTCTGCAACCTTTTCTTTATTTTTTTTTCACATAACTTAAAAAACAATAGAGATAAAACCACTCCTACCAGGTCAGAAAGATAATCTTTTATATCAAAATTCCTCCCACACCATTGATATGTCAAGGCTTGCAAAACCTCTGTAAGCAAACCAAATACCACACTAATAATTAAAGAGATAAGGTATTGTTTTTTTATTTCAAACTTTGAATTTAATAGCATAGTGATTTGCAATAAGAAAGTAAATACTGCAAATAATCCACAATGCATTATTTTATCTGAATAAGGGATATTAAAGAGTGAATGACGATTTTGTTGCAACAAACCATTAGGCAAAAGCAACATAACAAAGATTATCAACACCAAAATAGCCAATAATATTATAGAGAGGTATTTATATTTTGTTTTGTATTGATTTGACATGGATAAAAACGAAAGATGCCCGAAATAAATCGAGCATCTAAAAAGTAATCATTATTGTTTAATTCAATTATAATCCTATGAAAGCTGAATATGCTGCTGCATCTTTCAATTCTTCTGCTTCTGCTGGATTTGTCATTTTTATTTTGATTATCCAACCTTCTCCGTATGGATCTGAATTGATTGCTGCTGCATTATCTTCTAATGCTTCGTTAAATTCTAATATTTCTCCGCTTACAGGCATCATTAAATCTGATACTGTTTTTACAGCTTCGATAGTTCCGAATACTTCGTTTCTTGATATTTCTTCGCCAACTGTATCAACATCTACGAATACTATATCTCCTAATTCATGTTGTGCATAGTCAGATATACCGATATATGCTACATCTCCTTCGATTCTTAACCATTCGTGGTCTTCTGAATACTTAACATTTGATGGAATGTTCATTTCTTATTGTTTTTTAGTTTCTAATTTTATTATTTGGTTTGCCAAAATTACTCATTTTTATCGGATTTCAGCCAATAGTAAATAATTTATTTTTCAATTATTGTTTTATCACTCTAAGATTCAATACCTTAGAATTGACTTTCATTTGTAATAAATACACTCCAGATTTCAAATCCGAAAGATTTATCTTATCTTTTTTACCTTGAAGATTCATCACTTTTCTTCCTGATAAGTCTGTTAGGTATTGCAATTCGTATTCTTGATTATTCGCATCTATAAACAAGGTGTTTCTAACTGGATTAGGGAAAAGAGTTATGTTGTTTTCAACTTGCACTTGATCAAGACCGACTAATTGAACTGCTTTTTTGACTGCTTGATGTGCATCTATCTTTCCATATCCCCAAATATAGTTTGGCACTTGTTCTGTAAAAGAATCTTCTCTTGCTGTTATTGTAATTATTTCTTTGATTTGAGCAGGAGTAAGATTAGGATTTGCTTGTAAAATCAAAGCTGTTATTCCCGTAACCATAGGAGCAGACATTGATGTTCCAGACAAAGTTGCAAAAGGATATTCTCTACCATTAAACTCCACAGTTGTTTTTGGTGTTGGTGGTTCTGTTGCAAATGATGAAATAGCCGATACAACTAATTGTCCCGGTGCTGAAATATCTGGTTTTAAATATTGAAAAAGATTTGGTCCTTTACTTGAAAAACTTGCAATATTTGAAACCGATGATGAACTATTACGTCTTCCTGCCTTGTGAGCCGCAACAGTGATTACTCCTTGACCTAATCCTGGTTCGCTTATAGAATATTCGCTATCTCCTGAGATATATCCGTTTGTATGCCAAGCAAAAGGCAATCCCCAGTTACCAACTCCTGTTGTCAAACAAGCGATATTCCAAGCATGAACAATACCTTGCGGTGCTGCAATCACTAAAACTGCATGGCAAGTAGTATTATGATTTGTAAATCTCACTTCCCAATCCATTAAAGGTCTTGCATTTGTTCCAAAACGTGTAGATGCTCTATATATTAAAGAATCTGTATCGCTTAAAACAACTGATGTCTGTGGCAACACACTACCATCTGTTGTTAGAAATTCACTTTCGTAAAGCAATTCCCAATTTCTTGAATAAATTTCAATCTTTGCAGAAAATGTTGAAAGGCTATCTCCTGCCAAAGACACTGTTTCTCCCCAATAATGCCTTGAAGAAGGTTGTGGCAAATTAAACTTAAATTCGCTTCTTATTGTATCTTGTTCTTCAAAGACTGCTTTGATATGAAAATTTGCATCTCCATTGTTTCCTGCACTTGAAATAAATACTACACTATCTTCTTCTGACATATTTTGTATAAATTCATCTAACATTGATGTGCCGTCCATATAACCAAAGCTATAAACACCCCAACTATTGTTTATTACTAAACGCTTATTCTTTGCCTTTGCAACGTTTTTCATCCAAACGTATGTATCCATTACATTAGCCTCATCTACAAGCCAAGTTCCTAATAAAAGTTCTGCACCAAAAGCAACTCCACGATAATCAGTTCCTGCACCAGCTCCTGAAGCTATTGAAGCAACGTGAGTTCCGTGATAACCCTTGTCATAAATATTATTAGTATCACACTCAGCAGCGAGCAATTCTTCCATAGTTGAAAGTTCTACTCCATAATCGAAGCCCTCAGGTGGATTACCTGCTGTACGGAATTGGTCCCATGCTCCTATTATTCTATAATTCTCCATAAGAGTATCGTAAAACACAGGGTGAGTGTAGTCAAAACCCCAATCTGCTACTCCAATTATCACCCCTTCGCCATTAAGCCCGTAAGGAATATCAAGACCTTGATGAACATAGTCTGCATTCACATCTTTCACAGCATCTTTCAATTCAGGTACTCCTATCTTTCTTGCTGCATCTATTTCAATTATTTTGTCGGATTTAACTAATTTTTCCAACATATTCACCTCTGCTCTAAGAGAAAGAATATTTCCACTTCTTGAACGCACCTTGCAACCCAACTTTTCTATTTCTTCATTTGTCGCATCAGAAGAAACCTTTGCCACAAGAGAAATATACTGCTTTCCATCAATTGTTTGCAAAGAAAATCTTTGAGGAAACATTTCCTTTTCAACCTTTGGACTATTAAGATTAGTCATAAAACATCTTAATCCACTACCAATTATTTGGGAACTTGCAAAATAACTTCCCAAAATCATAGAAATAAATAAAACAATCTTCTTCATATTTTTCATTACTTTTACTTTCTTGCAAAAATACGTTGTTTTTTTGTATTTTTTCTTTGATTTTATAAATTTTTTCTTTGTATTAATAATTTTTTTCAAAGAAAATATTGTAGTTTCAAAACAATGTTGTATCTTTGCAAGTTGTAACAAGGAAATAAAAACATAATTAATAATGAAAAAATTAGCAATATTTTTAGCAGCAATTGCATTAACAACTGGCGTTTTTGCACAAGTACCGGATTTACCGGATGTACCGAAAACACCTATAGTGTGGTTTGATGAACAATACCAGCCAGGTTTCAATAATCAGAATGAGCAAGGTTTTGCAGACAGAGCAGAAGCCGCAACAGGTATTAGAAGAGACACAGCTCCTATCGCACCTGCAACTCTTTTACTTTTAGGTTTAGGTGGAGCGGTTGTTGGAACAAAGGTTGTTCGTAACAGAAGAAAATAAGCTTAGTTGCTAAATTAAAAAAAGGATAAAAAAAATCTATCTCTTATTTTGAGATAGATTTTTTTTATTTTCTTAAAAACAAAAAAAAAGAGACACGCTAAAAATTTAACGTGTCTCTTTTGTGTTATAAGCAACTGTTAATTGTATTCGTTGATTATGTCTTTTACCATATCAGGAGTTAAACGTCCGTAAACTTTATCTCCTATTGTTACAACAGGTGCTAATCCGCAAGCTCCAACACAACGAAGGCAATTCAAAGAGAATTTACCGTCTGCTGTTGTTTCTCCGATTCCAATACCTAATTGACGTTTGAATTCATCAAGAACTTTTTCTGCACCTCTTACATAGCAAGCTGTTCCCATACATACAGAGATTGGATGTTCTCCTT
>JAGCLI010000173.1 GCA_017647065.1 Bacteroidales bacterium | reverse complement strand
TGTTGCTCGGACTTTCCTCTCGAAGTTTTACTTCCAGCGATAGAACAATGCCGCACTTATCTTTCTTTTTATTCTTTTTGAGCTGCGTTTGCTGCTCTTTTTCTTGCTACTTCATCAAGAAGTATTTTTCTTATACGTAAATGATTTGGTGTAATTTCTAAGTATTCATCTTCTCCTATGTATTCCATTGATTCTTCTAAGGAGAATTTTGTAGCCGGTGCGATGCTTACTTTTTCATCTGCTCCTGCTGAACGCATATTTGAAAGTTTCTTTGTAATTGTTAGGTTTACAACTATGTCATCAGGACGGATTCCTTCTCCAACTACCATTCCTGTATAGACTTCTTCGCCCGGTGAAACAAAGAAACGTCCTCTGTCTTGTAATTTATTGATTGAGTATTCTATTGCCGGGCCTGTTTCTTTTGCAATCAAGGCTCCCATTCTTCTTCCTCCGATTTCTCCTTTCCAAGGTTCGTAACCTTTTAATCTATGTGCCATAATAGCTTCTCCTTCAGATACTGTAAGGACATTGTTTCTTAATCCTATGATTCCTCTTGAAGGTATTGTGAATTCAATATGTGTTCTGTCGCCTTGTGGTTCTATTGAATCGATTTCCCCCTTACGCATTGTTACCAATTCTATTACTTTTCCTGCGAAAGTGTCCGGTACAACAATCGTTAGCTGTTCAACAGGTTCACATTTTACTCCATCTATTTCTTTTATTATTACTTTTGGTTGTCCTACTTGTAATTCGTATCCTTCTCTACGCATTGTTTCAATAAGAATTGAAAGATGTAGAATACCTCTTCCGTAAACTATCAATGAATCTGGTGAATCTGTTTCCTCAATACGCATTGCAAGGTTTTTTTCTAATTCTGCGTAAAGTCTTTCTCTTAAATGTCGTGAGGTAACAAACTTTCCGTCTTTTCCATAGAAAGGAGAATTGTTGATTGTAAAAAGCATACTCATTGTAGGGTCATCAACTTTTATTGGTTTTAATGGTTCCGGATTTTCAAAATCACAAACCGTATCTCCAATATCAAAGTTTTCTAATCCTAATATCGCACAAATTTCACCTGCGTGTACTTCTGATTTGATTTTTTCTTTTGCTAAGCCTTCAAAAACATATAGTTCTTTAATTTTTGAACGTATTTTTTCTCCATTTGCTTTTGCTAAGGTTACGTCTTGACCTGCTATAAGTGTTCCTCTATGTAATCTTCCGACTGCAATACGACCTACGTATGATGAAAAGTCGAGTGAGGAAATCATTAGTTGAGTTGTTCCCTCTGTGGTTTTGTATGCTGGAATATGTTCTATGATTTGATCTAATAAATAAGAAACATCTTCTGTTGGTTTTTGCCAATCTTCACTCATCCAACCTTGTTTTGATGAACCATAAACGGTTGGAAAATCCAATTGTTCTTCTGTTGCTCCAAGGTTAAACATTAAATCAAATACTTTCTCTTGTGTTTCAATTGGATTACAATTTGGCTTATCTACCTTATTGATAACAACTATTGGTTTAAGGTTTAATTCAATTGCTTTTTGAAGAACGAAACGTGTTTGTGGCATCGGCCCTTCAAAAGCATCAACAACCAATAACACTCCGTCTGCCATATTCAATACTCTTTCTACTTCTCCACCAAAATCGCTGTGACCCGGAGTATCGATTATATTTATTTTAAAATCCTTATAACGAATAGAAACATTCTTTGAAAGAATTGTGATTCCTCTTTCACGCTCTAAGTCATTATTATCTAATATTAAATCCTTTGTTTCTTGATTTTCTCTAAATAATTTCGCTTGATGAAGCATTCTATCTACAAGCGTTGTCTTTCCATGATCAACATGGGCTATAATTGCTACGTTTCTTATATTTTGCATAGTTGTTTAAAAATTACAATAATTATTATGCTAATATTATCTCTTTGATTAGTCCTACGGCTTTTTCTAATCCGGAAGCGTCTTTACCACCTGCTGTTGCGAAGTGTTTTTGTCCACCTCCACCACCTTTTATTTCTTTTGACACTTCTCTGATTATTTTTGAAGCATCTTTACCTTTTTCTACTATTTCTTCTCCAAGCATAAGTGTTAGATTAACTTTTCCTTCATTTTCTCCATATCCTATGAAACATATTCTTGGATTGCTTGCTCTAAAACGAAATGCTAAATCTTTCACTCCATCTGCTGGAAGATTAGATGTATTTAATGACAAAACATCTACTTCGTTTTCGGCTTTTATTTGCGATTGTAGGCTATCATATAATGAAGATATTTTTTCTTTTTGGAAAGCGTCTAATTCCGATTTTAATTGATTATTATCTTCTATTAGTTTTTTGATAGTGTTTACT
This sequence comes from Bacteroidales bacterium, assembly GCA_017647065.1. Taxonomy (GTDB): domain Bacteria; phylum Bacteroidota; class Bacteroidia; order Bacteroidales; family P3; genus Onthomorpha. Next base: position 121 of record JAGCLI010000173.1, on the reverse strand, counting down.
ATGTTTGGACTTGCAGCAAATAATGATTGCACTTCTTTTAATGTATCTTCTATTTTATTTAGATGTTCTTCGCAAACCTCTCCTGTAACGGCTTCTATTCTTCTTACACCTGCTGCAACGG
>JAGCLI010000172.1 GCA_017647065.1 Bacteroidales bacterium | reverse complement strand
TGGAGAAGTTTCTGCAATTGCTATTATTCTTGGAGGTATATTTATGCTTTTGAGAAAAGTTATCACTTGGCACATACCTGTTACTTTCATTGGATCTGCATGGTTATTTGCAGGAATACTTTATTTAGCAGGAATAACCGTAGATCCTACAACCCATATTCTTGCAGGAGGACTTATGCTTGGTGCAATCTTTATGGCGACCGATATGGCTACAAGTCCTATTACAAAAACAGGACAAATAATATTTGGTGTAGGATGTGGTCTTTTAACAATCATTTTCCGTTGTTTTGGACCTATGCCAGAAGGAGTTTCTTTTGCAATATTGATTATGAATGCTGTTACTCCTTTAATAAATAAGATGTGTAAACCAAAGAAATTTGGTTATTAAACAATTAAAACGATAGAATTATGGCAAAATTAAATTCTTCATTAAAAAATATGGTAATGTCATTGGCCATTATCTCTTTTGGTGCATCTGCTATTCTTGGAGGCGTTTATGTTTTGACTAAAAAACCAATAGAAGATGCAGCAGAATTAAAGAAAACAAACGCTATCAAAGAAGTATTGCCTCAAAACAATAATATGAAAATAGGAGAAGCAGTGGAAATAACCCTTGAATCTTATTCAGAAAAGTTCATTGTGTATCCTGCTTTTGAAAATGATAAATTGATTGCAGTAGCTGTAGAAACTTTTGACAACAATGGATATGGTGGACAAATAAAATCTATGGTTGGATTTGATGCAGAAGGAAATATTGTGAACTATGCGATATTGGCAATGAGCGAAACCCCTGGCTTAGGAGAAAAAGTAACCTCTTGGTTTAAGACAAAAAGAAACAATCAAGACATTAGAGGCAAAAAACCATCAGAAGAAAGTTTCAAAGTAAGCAAAGACGGAGGAGAAATAGATGCAATTACAGCATCAACCATTACTTCAAGAGCATTTTTAGCCTCTGTGAAAACAGCTTACAACGTATTTATGGAATATCAAAAACAACAAAACAAATAAAGCTATGAATAAGTTTAAAATTGTAATAAACGGCATAATAAAAGAGAACCCTACTTTTTGTTTACTATTAGGAATGTGTCCTACACTTGGAACAACCACTTCCGCAATAAACGGTATGGGAATGGGATTATGTACAATGTTTGTTTTAATATTGAGTAATATGGCTATTTCATTATTAAAAAACCTTGTACCAGACAAAGTAAGAATCCCTGCTTTCATTGTGATAATTGCCTCTTTCGTAACAGTATTACAACTATGTATGCAAGCATATTTACCTGCATTATATGAAAGTTTAGGATTGTTTATTCCATTGATTGTAGTAAACTGTCTTATCTTAGGAAGAGCAGAAGCCTTTGCAAGCAAAAATAACGTAATAAACTCTATGTTTGACGGAATAGGAATGGGACTTGGATTTACACTTGGATTAACAATCTTAGGTATAGTTAGAGAAGTTTTAGGCTCAGGCTCTATATTCGGCATGAAATTCATAGGAGAAGCAGACGGAATTCTAATCTTCGTTCTTGCACCAGGAGCATTCATAGCATTAGGCTATTTGATTGCGATAGTCAATAAGCTAAAATCAAAACAATAACACTAAAATAATAACCTATTATAAAGAATCAGTCGTTGAATATTGTTTCATCGACTGATTTTTTTCGTATCTTTGCAAAATATGAAAAAGCTTATTATTTTTATTTGTATTTTTTGTAGTTATTTTACTTGTTTTTGCCAAGAATATAACAAAGTAAAAGATATTCTTAACCAAAGAGGAGAAGCAAAAATATTAGTAAAAGCAAGCGAAAACAAATTAGAAGAATTGTCTTTGTTTACAAGCATTGACCGCAAAATAGAAAACGAATATTTGGTCTATGTAAATGAAAAACAATTCAATAATTTTTTAAGCTTAGGATTAAATTATAGGCTTTATCAAGACGAAAAACAAGAAAAACAAATAAGCATAGCAACTACAATCGAACAAATGCAATCTTGGGATCGCTATCCTTCTTATCAAGTCTATGTTGATTTAATGCAAAACCTTGCACAAGACTTTCCAAACATTTGTAAATTAGACACAATAGGCTATTCAGTAGAAAATCGTTTAATCTTATCACTTAAAATCTACGACAACGCCACAGAAAACGCTCCAAAGTTTTTTTACAGCTCAACAATTCATGGCGATGAACTCACAGGAGCAGTTGCATTGCTTCGTTTAGCAGACTATCTTTTAAAAAATCACCAAACAAATAACGAAATACAAGACTTGATTTCCAATATGCAAATATACATCTGTCCAATAGCAAATCCAGATGGAGTTTACGCAGGAGGAAACAACAACGTATCATACGCAACTCGCTATAATGCAAACTATGTTGATTTAAACAGAAACTTTCCTAATCCAAAATACGGACAACACCCTGATGGAGAAGAGCATCAAAAAGAAACCTTAGCATTTATGCAATATTCTTTACAAGAAGGCTTTGACATATCAATCAATCTTCACACAGGAGCAGAAGTTTGTAACTATCCGTGGGACACTTGGACTGAAAACGAAAGACGACATCCTGACACAGAATGGTTTATCTCTCTTTGTCAAGAATTCGTTTCCCAAGTTAGAAATGCAGGAGGAAATAATTATTTTTCAGATGTAACATATAGTGGAATCACTAACGGAGGCGATTGGTACAAAATTTACGGTTCTCGTCAAGATTGGCAAAATTGGTACACAAAGACACGAGAACTCACCTTAGAAGTAAGCACCACAAAAACACCTTCCTCAAATCTTCTTCCACACTATTGGAACAAATTAAAAGATGGTTTAATTGGTTTTATGCACAACTCATTAACAGGAGTGGAAGGCGTAATTAAAGACATAAACTCGCAACAAACAATAGAAAACGCGACAATAGAAGTAGAGAATATAGATTACGACTCTTTATGTCCCTATTCCAATCATCAAGGATACTATTTTCGTTCTTTACTCCCAGGAAATTATCAAATAAAAATATCAGCACAAGGATATAACGACACAGTATTAAACATAAACATAGAAAACAATACAACCCTAACACAAGATATTTATCTATCTCCTTGTTCCACATCATTATCCTCTTACGAAAATTCAAAGGAAGAACCATTGATTTTTCCTAACCCATGTAATGACAAATTATTTCTAAGAGTTGAGAAATTTAATGAGTACATTATTTCCAATTTTCAAGGAATTAATTTATTAAAACAAAGAATAAATAATTCGAACGAAATAGACGTATCAGAATTATCCAAAGGAGTATATTTTCTTACTCTCTATGGTCAAGACGAAACACGAACATTGATTTTTATAAAACAATAAAAATATAATAAAACATGAAAAAGACAACAAAGATTTTAATATTAGCAACACTTTTCAATCTATGCTTTTGCTCAATAACGAGCGCACAAGAAAGAAGAGAAGTAATAACAGGAAAAGACACAGCAATAAGCACCCCTTTCTTCACCGCATCGGCAGGATGGACTTTTCCTTTCGGAGAAATGGGTAATAGATACAACTCTTTCATAAACATAAATACTAATTTAGGCTGGAAATCAGAAACAAACTGGATTTACTATTGTGAATTTGGTTTTCAATTTGGCTCGGACAACGTAAAAATAAAAAACGACATACTATCGGAAATGCTAACCAACACTTCCGACCCCTATGTTATTGGAATGGACGGTACAAATGCAGGAGTAGTTGCATATAATAGAAATTTAAGTCTATCTGTTTTTGGAGGCAAGGTAATACCTCTTTGGTTTTCTAATCCAAATTCAGGATTGATGCTAACCTTAGGAGCAGGCTTTCTTCAACATCAAATAATCTATCAACCAACTCTTACAGAAGCACCTCAAATAGAAGGAGATTACGCCTTAGGCTACGATAGACAAATGCGAGGAGTAATGGTTTCAGGATTTTTAGGTTACATTCACATGAGCAAAAAAAACTTTGCAAACTTCTATGTAGGATTGCAAGTAGATAATGCTTGGACAAAAATGACTCGAAAATATCAATTTGATTTACGAGGTGGAGATAACAAACTTTATTACGATGGAATGTTTACATTAAAAATAGGTTGGATGTTTCCTTTCTATGGACGAGATGCCGATAAAATTTACTACTAAAATTTAAACCATGAGATTTTTATACAACATCTTTATTTATCTTTACATAGGCATACTTCACCTTATCTGTCCTTTTAACAAAAAAATAAAAACAATGTTAAAAGGACAAAAGGAATGCTTTGACAAACTAAAAAACATAAATCAAAACGACAAAATTGCGTGGTTTCATTGTGCTTCATTAGGAGAATTTGAGCAAGGACGCCCTTTACTTGAAGAGGTAAAAAAACATTTTCCTAATCACAAAATATTACTTTCGTTTTACTCCCCTTCTGGATACGAAGCAAAGAAAAATTATTCCTTAGCAGATTATATAGTTTACCTTCCTAACGACACAAGAAAGAATGCAAAGAAATTTGTTGAGATAGTTAATCCTGATTTAGTTTTTTTCATAAAATATGAATTTTGGTACAACTACATCTCTGCACTAAAAGGCAAAAGGTTATTTCAAGTCTCACTAATACTTAGAGAAAATCAATATTTCTTCACATGGTACGGCAAATGGTTTGCAAAACAATTAAAAAACTTTGAGCATTTCTTTGTGCAAAATCAGCAAACCGCTACCCTACTGAACAAAATCGGTTATAAAAACATTACTATTAGTGGAGATACACGATTTGATAGAGTAATGACAATTGCAAATAACGCAAAATCTTTTCCTGATATAGAAAATTTCTGTAAAGGAGATAAAAAAATAATTTTAGCAGGTAGTTCATGGTTAGCAGATGAAAAGATAATTGAAAAAGCGATTAACGACTTAGATATAAAACTAATAATTGCTCCTCACATTGTAGAACAATCTCACATAAACGAAATACAAGAACTATTCCTTAAATCAATTCTCTATTCCGAATTAGCAGAAAACAAAAAAGAAAGCAATATTCTAATCATCAACTGTATAGGAATATTATCTAATCTTTATCAATATTGCGATATTGCTTACATTGGAGGAGGTTTTGGAGTAGGAATACACAATACATTAGAGGCGGCAACATTTGGAAAACCTATTTGCTTTGGACCGAACTATCATAAATTCCAAGAAGCAATTGATTTAATAGACCTAAATGCTGCTTATAGCATAAATAATGAGGAAGAACTAAAAGCAGTCCTTTCTTCGCTATTGGGTGATAAGGAAAAATACGAAGAATCTGCAAAGGCTTCAAAAAATTACGTGCAAGAGAAAGTAGGAGCTTGTAAAAAAATTATTGAACACTTAAAAAACTAAAATGAAAACAAAGAATTACATCTATCTGTTGTTAATAATACTCTTCTTTTCATCTTGTGCACCTTCCAAGTTTATAAAAGAAGATGGTTATCTTTTGTCTAACACCAAGGTTGAATGCGATTCTAAACTCATAGAAAAGTCCGACTTAAAAAACTTAATAAAACAAGATCCTAATGGTAGATTTCTCGGAATTAAATGGGGAATGTATTTCTATTCTCTCTCTGAAGTAGGAGATATTGACTCTATAAATTTTCTTTCAAGAAGAGTTTTTAGAACATTAGGTTCAAAACCCGTTGAGATAAACCACAAACTCACAAGAAACTCTGTTGAGGACATGAAAATATACCTTAATTCTAAGGGAGTTTTCAATGCAAGGGTTAAAGATAGTCTTACATTGGTTAGAAGATGGTATGCTCCTTGGACAACATACAAAAAAAGGCGTAATGTGGTTTATAAAGTTGAAATTCCATCTCGTTACAAAATCAATAATTTTTCTTTGTTTGCAAAAAATAATTCTTTGAAAGAAGAAATTATTTCTTTGAAATATTTGAATAAAGTAAAGAAAGGAGATTACTATGATGAAGATATATTAAAGGAAATAAGAACAGAGGTTGCCGCTGATTTAAGAAGTAAGGGTTATTTTGCGTTTAATGAAAGTTATATAGAATTTGCTATTGATACGAACTTAAATTCTAATGCCCTTAATATAGAAATGATTATCAATCCTCCATATAAAATGGAGAATGATACTATTGTGGAATCTACTCATAAACCTTATAAAATCAACAAAGTGTTTGTTTATCCTGATTACTACCCTTCTACCTCATCTCTTTACACTCCTCCTATTGATACTTCGATTGTATTTCATCAACAACAAAAAAGATCACATGGTTCTATACTTTACTTTATCAGGAGTCAGCATCAATCAATTAAAGATAAACCTATTGCTCGAAGTATTTTATTACAAAAAGGTAATCTTTTCTCTCCTACTTTGGCAAAGAACACTTTTGCAGCTTTATCTCAACTTCAAAACTTTAAATATATCGATATTTCATTTCTACCTACAGAAACAAAAACACAAGAAGACACTTTATCATTAGATTGTTTGATTAGGCTTTCTATGGCAAAACCTATAAACCTTACAAGCTCCTTTGAGTTTAATTTTTCTAACGCTAACAATAGTTTAAACATACAAAACACCTCTACTCTTGGGTCTGAATTAAATTTTGGATTCTCTCACAACAATCTTTTTAAGGGTGCAGAGATTTTTTCTACAAATATCAAGTTAGCGGCAGAGGTTCGTAGCGATATTTTCTCCAATAAAGGAGACAATCGTTGGAGTTTTTTCAATGCCTTTGAATTTGGATTTGATTTTGGAATAGAATTACCACGTTTCTTAGCACCTTTTAGCACTAATTTCTACTCTATGAATTTCCGTCCTCACACTTCTTTGAGAATGGCATTCAATACTCAAAAAAGAACTTACTTTGATAGAAATATTTCTACATTAAATTATGAATATTCTTGGCGTACAAGCAATCATAATATGTTTTCGTTTATTCCATTGGAAGTAAACTATGTCGATTTAGAGATAACTGATGATAGTTATAACAATTTAATTCAAAGTTTAGACAAAAGAATACAATATCAAATGACCGACCACATGGTTATGGACACAAGATTTAGTTTTTCTTACAATGGACAAGACCTTGACAAAAGAAGTAACTTCAATTACATTAGAACAAATATAGAAGCAGCAGGAAACTTTTTATATTTACTAAGCAATGTTTTCAAACAATCAAAGAATGATAACGGACAATATGAGGTTTTCAATATTCCGTATTCACAATACGTTAGAGCAGACTTTGATTTCATAAGATATTTCTATTTAAACGAAAAAAGTAGCTTGGTTGCAAGATTTTTTTCTGGTTGTGGATACTATTATGGCAATGCAAATAGTCTGCCATACGAAAAGAGTTTCTTCGCAGGAGGAGCAAATAACAATAGAGCATGGCAGTTAAGAGAATTAGGACCAGGAAGCAGTTCTCCTCAATCAGCATTGAGATTTGACAGAGCAGGAGATATTGCAATAGGTGGAAATGTTGAATATCGTTTTCCTATAAGTGGAATTTTTGAAGGAGCAACATTTATTGACATTGGAAACATTTGGACAATAAATGAACAAAAAGGATTTGAAAACGGACAATTTGAGTTTAAAGATTTTTATAAAGAATTTGCTATTGGAGGAGGTTTAGGTCTTAGACTTAACATTCAATTCTTGATTATACGTTTAGATTTGGCAATGAAACTACATGACCCTTCCAAAGCAGAAAATGCTCGATGGGTAATAAAAGATACTCAATTTAAAGACTTACAATTACAATTTGGTATTGGATATCCATTTTAATTATTATTTTTGCAAATTAAAAAAATGTTAATATGAAAAAAAATAGTTACGTTTTTAGTCTTACAGTAATAGGCTTATTGTATTTTGTATTTGGGTTTGTAACTTGGTTAAACAGCTTACTTATCCCATTCTTAAAAACTGCGTGCGAACTTCCCGACTCACAAGCATATTGGGTAACATTTGCATTCTACATTTCTTATTTTGTAATGTCAATTCCTTCTTCGTGGATATTAAAAAAGACAGGATTTGCAAAAGGTATGAGTTTAGGACTACTTGTTATGGCAATAGGTTCAATACTCTTTATTCCTGCTGCACAAGGTAGAGATTATATGATGTTTTTAGTAGGTTTATTCATTCAAGGTACAGGACTTGCCTTGTTACAAACAGCAGTTAATCCATACGTTACCATACTTGGACCGATAGAATCAGCAGCAACAAGAATGTCTATTATGGGATTGTTTAACAAAATAGCTGGAATGATAGGTATTTTGCTAATCAGTAGTGTTTTATTCTCAGGCATGGACGAAATAACATCAAACATTGCAAATTTAGCAGGAGCAGAAAAAGACGCACAATTAGACCTTTTAGCAATGAGAATTAAAACTCCTTATATTGTTATCACAACCTTATTATGTCTTTTAGCGTTAATGGTTATGTTAGCAAAACTTCCAAAAGTTGAAAACGAAGATGAAACACAAAAAGACAAAACTCAAAAATCCATATTCAGAATTCCATACCTTTGGTTAGGCGTTTTAACATTATTCTTATACGTTGGAGTTGAAGTAATCGCGATAGACACCTTAGGATTATATGCCGAAACACAAGGAATATCAAAAACAATAGCACCAAAGTTAGGAACATTTAGTTTAATTGCACTTACAATAGGTTATATCTTAGGAATATTCCTTGTACCAAAAAGAATCAATCAATCACAAGCCCTTGCACTATCAGCAATCTTAGGATTTGTATTTGCAACCTTTGCAATAATTACACAAGGAATGACCTCTATCATATTTATCATACTATTGAGTTTTGCACATGCAATGATGTGGCCTGCAATTTGGCCATTATCAATCGACAAACTTGGCTCTCACACCGCTCTTGCCTCTGCTTTATTGATTATGGCTATTGCTGGTGGAGCAGTTTTACCATTATTATATGGAAGTTTTGTAGATTTATTAGACGGAAACAGACAACTACCTTATATAATGATGCTTCCTTGTTATGCAATGATATTCTATTTCTCTCTTTGGGGACATAAAGTAGGTAAAAACAAAGAATAATTCTTAGAAATGAAAGAAAAAAATTCAAAAATATACTGTATCTTTTGTGGAAGAAGTGAAGGACAAGTTCCTTTAATGATTAAATCAGAATTAGGTCTTCAAGGCGTTTGCATAGATTGTGCAAACGCTTTGAACGATATAGCAAAAGAACAAAAAAACAAGCAATCAAAAAAAGAAGTTGATAGTTATAACATAAAAACACCTTCTCAAATAAAAGCATATCTTGACCAATATGTAATAGGACAAGACGAAGCAAAACGCGTTCTATCAGTTGCAGTTTACAATCACTACAAAAGATTGAAATACTTTCATTCCAACGAAGACAAAGACGATGTTGAAATAGAAAAATCAAACATCATAATGGTAGGTCAAACAGGAACAGGAAAAACTCTTTTAGCACGCACAATCGCTCGCTTATTAGATGTTCCTTTTTGCATAGCAGACGCAACCGTTCTTACAGAAGCAGGATACGTAGGAGAAGATGTAGAAACCGTTCTTACACGTTTACTACAAGCAGCAGACTATAATGTAGAAAAAGCATGTAGAGGAATTGTCTTTATTGATGAAATAGACAAAATTGCAAGAAAAAGCGATAATCCTTCCATAACAAGAGACGTAAGTGGTGAAGGAGTGCAACAAGCATTATTAAAACTATTGGAAGGAACAATCGTAAACGTTCCACCACAAGGAGGAAGAAAACACCCTGACCAAAAATACATTCAAGTAGATACAAGAAATATTTTATTTATTGCCTCAGGTGCATTCAATTCTTTGGAAAAGAAAATAGCACTTCGTCTTAATTCCAATACCATTGGTTATTCCGCATCGGAAAATCGCAAAAAAGTAGAAGAAAAAGATTTAATAAAATATGTACAACCACAAGATTTGAAGAGTTTTGGTTTAATTCCAGAGTTGATTGGACGTTTTCCTGTACTAACTCACTTAGACGCATTAGACAAAGAAGCATTAAAAAGAATACTTACCGAACCTAAAAACTCTTTAATCAAACAATACATAAAACTTTTAGAGATTGACGGAGTAAAATTAAGTTTTAAAGAAGACGCCTTAGACTATTTTGTAGAGATTGCAGAAAAACACAGTCTTGGAGCAAGAGGATTGAGAGGAATTGTAGAGAGTGTGATGACAGAATTGATGTTTGAACTTCCAGGAAGCAAGACAAAAGAATTTGTTATCACAAAAAAATACGCTCAATCGCAAATTGAAAAACATAAAGACAAATTTTAGAAATGAAAAAGACCTTAATAATCTTATTTCTTTTAGTTAGCTACTTTGCAAAATCACAAGTAAGCGATGGATATGTCGTTTTTGGAACAATCTATCAAGGAGATACCATTCCAATGGCATATCTCAACACCGTAAAAGTAACAGGATATGTTTGTCCTCTTACAGCTGCAGAAAAGAAAAAATACAAAAAACTCATAAAAAACGTCAAAGCTGTCTATCCTTATGCCAAAGAAGCTGGCCGTTTATTAGATAGTTATACCCTTGTTTTAAAATCTGCTAAAAACGATTCGCAAAGAAAAAAGATAATGAAACAAGCAGAAACAGATATTGAAAATAAATTTGGTCCAAAACTAAAAAAACTAAACAAAGCACAAGGCAAAATCCTAATACGATTGATTGACCGAGAAACAGGTAGCGATTCTTACGCTTTGGTCAAAGATTTAAGAGGAAGTTTCCAAGCAGCATTTTATCAAACACTTGGAAAAATCTTCGGATACAATCTTCGCTCAAAATATGACCCTGTAAACAACTCCGAAGATAGAATGATAGAAAGAATTATCTTTGCAATAGAAACAAAAAAGATATAAATAATATGTATGGATTATGTTTGCTATCTGTCGTTGCTTTAAGAAATGAGGCAAAGGAGAGTTCTGAACAAATATCTCAATTAATTTTTGGCGACACTTTCACAATTCTCAAAGAAGATGAAAATTGGGCATTTATAAAACTCTCTTTTGATAACTACGAGGGTTGGATTAGCAGAAAGCAATACATAAAAATTTCCTCAGAGGAATATTTCGTACTCACTAAATCAAAACCCTTATACACTACTCTCCCACTAACAAAAATAAAAATCGAAGACATAAAAACCTCAAAGACACATATAATAAACGCACCGATAGGAAGCAGACTATTATCTAAATCTTATAGAGTTAATTTCTTTAAAATAGAACTTTTACAAGATAATTT
>JAGCLI010000171.1 GCA_017647065.1 Bacteroidales bacterium | reverse complement strand
TGTTCGCTTGCTCTTATGCGTTTTAGGGCTCTTTCTTTGATTTGTCTTACTCTTTCGCGAGTTAGGTTTTGTGCAACGGCTATTTCTTCTAATGTCATGCCGTGTGCCATTCCTATTCCGAAGAATTGATAGATTATACTGCGTTCTTTTTCGTTTAGTTCTGAAAGAAGCATTGCTATTTCGGTTGATAGGCTTTCTTTCATCATAGAATCGTCTGTTGATTTTGCGTCTTCTTCTACGTAAACGTCAATTAAATTCAAGTCTTCGTCTTGTATTAACGGTGCGTCCATAGAAACGGGTTTGTATCCAATGTGCATCGTTTCTTTTACTTTGTCAAAACTCAAATCCATAAACTCTGCGAGTTCTTCGTCTGAGGGTGTGCGTTCTAATTGTTGCTCTAAAAGTGAAGAAGATTTCTTTAATTTATTTAAAGCACCAACTTGATTGAGTGGAAGACGAACCATTCTTGATTTTTCAGCAATTGCTTGAAGTATGCTTTGACGAATCCACCACACAGCGAATGAAATGAATTTGAATCCTCTTGTTTCATCAAATTTTTGTGCGGCTTTGATAAGTCCAATGTTGCCTTCGTTTATTAAATCTGGTAGGCTTAGTCCTTGGTTTTGATATTGTTTTGCGACAGATACAACAAATCTTAGGTTGGATTTAACTAATTTATCTAAGGCTATTTGGTCGCCGGCTTTTATTCTTTGGGCTAATTTTACTTCTTCTTCGGGTGTGATTAGCTCTTCTTTGCTTATGTCTTGTAGAAATTTGTCTAACGAACCTATGTTACGATTTGTTATCGATTTTATTATTTTTAACTGCCTCATATCTTTCTCCTTTTTTCTTTAAATGGGACTTTATCAACGTGCAAAGGTATAGTGTAAAACTAATCTCTGCAAGTGAATATATTAAAAGTTAATAACCTACTTATTAACAATTTATTTTTTTATTATCTCTGTGTTTCCGTTTTCGTTTAATAGGGTTACGGTTTTTTCTATTGTTTTTCCTTCTCTATTTATTTCAACTTTTACTTTATCGCCGGGGGATAGTTGTGATAATATTTCGTTTAGTTCGGAGTATGTATTAACTTCTTTGTTTTCTATTTTTGTTATTATATCGCCTGCTTTGATTCCTGCTTTGTATGCTCCTGCATCTTGTATTATTTCTGCTATATAAATTCCTTTTAGACTGTTTACTCCTCGGCTTTTAGCGATTTGTGAGTCTGTTTCTGCAAAGTGTACTCCTAAGTGTGCTTTTTGTGTTTGTCCGTATTTGATTAAATCGCTTGTTACTTTCTTTACGATGTTGGAAGGTATGGCAAAGGAATATCCTGTGTAGGTTCCGGTTGAGGAGGCTATCGCTGTGTTGATTCCTATCAATTCTCCTTTAAGGTTTACTAAGGCTCCACCACTATTTCCTTGATTTACCGCTGCGTCCGTTTGAATAAAACTTTCTATTGGTGTTTCATGCATTCTATTTCCCCATATATTTAGGTTTCTTGCTTTTGCTGAAACTATTCCTGCCGTAACTGTGGAGGTTAGATTAAAGGGATTTCCTACTGCAAGCACCCATTGACCGATTTTTACCTCATCGCTATTACCAAATTGTAAGGGTATGAGGTTTGTTGTCTCAATTTTTATCACTGCAAGGTCGCATGCGGGGTCGTTTCCTATAAGAATGGCATCGAAAATTCTTTTGTCGTTTAATATGACCTTTATTTTTTCTGCGTTTTGTATTACATGGTTGTTTGTAATTATGTATCCATTTTCTTCAATGATTACTCCCGAGCCCGAAGTGTGATAAACTCTTTCTTGAATTTGGGGTGGAAGAAAGAAAGAGAAGAAGTCATCGTAAAAAATAGATTGTTCTGTTGCTTCACATTGAATATGCACTACCGAATGTATGCTATTTTCGGCTGCAAATGTGAAATCAATGTTTGGATTGGATTGTGCTTTTGTTGAGAAACTTGAAATTACTGCGATAAATAGCAGTGAAAGAATCTTAATCTTGTTGTTTTTCATATTCTTGTTTTTTTAATATTAACGCAAATTCTATAAAAACTTGTGTTATTGTCAAAATAATCCTTAATTTTGCAAGTTTATAAAGCAAATAATATTGTTTTAATTATGATAAATGAGAATAATTATTGCATAATAATGGCTGGCGGTATTGGAAGTCGTTTTTGGCCGTTGAGTAGAGTGAAAAGACCTAAACAATTCATAGATATATTGGGTGTTGGCGAAACTCTTCTTCAAATGACTTTTAAAAGATTTGAATCAATCTGCCCAAAAGAAAATATATATGTTGTTACAAGCAGGATATATAAGGAGCTTGTCTTGGAACAATTACCTATGATAAATCCCGATTGAGTTATTAAAGAGACGATAAGAAGAAATACCGCTCCTTGTATTGCATACGCTAATGCTAAGATTAAAAAAAGAAATCCGAATGCAAGAATAGTTGTAGCACCAAGTGATCATTTGATTCTTAATCAAGAAGAATTTGTTAAAAAGATTGAGTTGGGCTTTTCGGTAGTAGAAAATAATGATGTTTTGATAACTTTGGGTATAGAGCCTACTTATCCTAATACGGGTTTTGGTTATATTCAATATACCGATGATAAGGGTTTTTCTAATGAAGTGAAGAAAGTTAAACTTTTTACCGAAAAACCTGAATATGAAATGGCTCTTCAATTTATAAAAAGTGGTGATTTCTTGTGGAATGCCGGGATTTTTATTTGGTCGTTGAATAGTATTGAGGATTCTATGAAGAAATTTTTGCCGGAAATATATGATTTGTTTAATCAAGGCGTAGAGTTTTATGACACAGAGGAAGAAGCTGGTTTCATAGATGTTACTTATTCGGCTTGTCCGTCAATTTCCATAGATTATGGTGTTATGGAAAAAGCCTCAAATGTTTATGTCATTCCTTCATCTTTTGGTTGGAGCGATATAGGTACTTGGAATGCACTCTATGAACAAAGAGAAAAAGATGAAAATGCTAATTCTTATGTAGGAAAGAATGTAATGACATACGAGGTTAGCAATTGTTTAATAAATACTCCAAAAGATAAATTGGTTATTTTACAAGGATTGGAGGATTATATCGTTGTTGATTCTGATGATATTTTGATGGTTTGTCACAAAAGTGAAGAACAACGAATTAAACAATTTGTTACGGATGTTGAAGTTGAAAAAGGAAATGAATATTTATAAAAAAACATATATAAAATAATGGAAAACATAAAGAGAATAGAAATAATAGATCTATTTAAAGAAACAATCAAAGACTCAATTGGTAAAGAAATTTGTGTAAAAGGTTGGGTAAAAACAAAAAGAGGTAATAAACATGTAGCGTTCATTGCATTGAATGATGGTTCTACAATAAAAAATATACAAGTCGTAGCAGATGTAGAAAAATTCTCGGAAGATGTTTTGAAAAAGGTAACAACAGGTGCATGTTTGAGAGTAAACGGATTGTTAGTTGAATCAATGGGAAAAGGACAAAGCGTAGAAATTCAAGCAAACGAAATAGAGGTTTACGGAGAAGCTGATGTAGAGACGTATCCTTTGCAAAAGAAAGGACACTCATTGGAGTTTCTTAGAGAAATAGCACACCTTCGTCCAAGAACAAATACTTTCTCAGCCGTTTTCAGAGTAAGACATGCAATGGCATACGCAATACACAAATATTTTAATGATAGAGGATTCTTTTATTGGCATTCACCACTTATAACTGCAAGCGATTGTGAAGGAGCAGGGGAAATGTTCCAAGTAACTACATTAGATCTTGATAATCTTCCAAGAGTTGAAGGAAAAATTGACTATTCGCAAGATTTCTTTGGTAGACATACATCTTTAACAGTAAGTGGACAATTAGAAGGAGAGCTTGGTGCAATGAGTTTAGGAAAGATTTATACTTTTGGACCTACATTCCGTGCAGAAAACTCAAACACTCCACGCCACCTTTCAGAGTTTTGGATGATAGAACCAGAAATGGCATTCTTTGAAATCGAAGATAATATGGATTTAGCCGAAGATTTCATCAAATATCTTGTAAAATACGCATTAGAAAATTGCCAAGATGACTTAGAATTCCTTCAATCAATGTATGATAAAGAACTTTTGGAACGACTACGCTTTGTAGTAGATAATAAATTCGTACGTTTAACATACACAGAAGCGATAGAAATTCTTTCACAAGCAAAACAAAAATTTGAATTCCCTATTCATTGGGGTGTAGACCTTCAAAGCGAACATGAAAGATACCTTGTAGAAAAGCATTTCAAATCTCCGGTAATCTTAACAGACTATCCAAAGGAAATAAAAGCCTTTTATATGAAACAAAACGAAGATGGAAAAACCGTAAGAGGTATGGATGTATTATTCCCTCTAATAGGTGAAATCATAGGAGGCTCACAAAGAGAAGAAAGTATGGAGAAACTTCTTGCAAGAATGGCAGAAGTTGGAATAGAAGCAAAAGATATGGATTGGTATCTTGATACTCGTAGATTTGGATCTGCTCCTCACTCAGGATTTGGTTTAGGATTTGAACGTTTATTGCTATTTGTAACAGGAATGTCAAACATTAGAGATGTTATACCATTCCCTCGTTATCCAAAGAATGCAAACTACTAATTTACAGGTGGCAAAAACACAAACGAAGTTAAAACAAATACAACGCCAAGCACTTTCCCCACTTCAAAAACTAAGTGGGGAATTGTTGGAGTTGCCCTCCGAGGCGTTGGAAGAAAGAATAGAACGAGAAAAACAAGAAAATCCTTATCTTGAGGAGGAAGACGGCGAGAATTCAACTCAGTGGTTTTCCTCTTCAAGTAGGAATTTTGAATTAAAAAACTTTGCCGACAAAGACCAAATCGGTATAAACACTCCTAATCCAGTAACCTTAGCGGAAGATTTAATAAATCAACTTCATTTAAGTAATATAACCCAAGAAGAATTTCAAATAGGAGAAATTTTAATAGGCAATTTAGACGAAAGGGGATATTTGACGCGAAGCCTAAGTGCAATAGCCGATGATATTTATTTTGAAACCTACGAAGAAAAAGAAGTTTCACAAATAGAAAAAGTCTTAAAAATAATTCAAAATTTTGAACCCGCAGGAATAGCAGCAAGAAATCATCAAGAATGTCTTAACTTACAACTATCAAGACTTAGAAATAACAATCCAACTTTACAATTATCAAAACAAATAATAACAGATTATTGGACAGAGTTTTGCAAAAGGGACTTTCGAACCCTACAACAAAAACTCTCTTGTAGCAAAGAAGAATTAGATAATGCCTTTAAACTAATTCAAAGCCTTGAGCTTTCGCCCGGATACATAGAATCCTTTCAAGAAAAAGAACAATACATAATACCAGATATAACGGTTTGGAATAGCAATGGCAAAATAAAATACAAACTCAATAAACTATCAAATAGAACACTACAAGTCAATCAAGAAAGCAAAGAATTATTAGAGAGATTAGAATCGGCAAAGCAAAAAGACAAGGAAACAATAAAATTTTTAAAAGAGAAAATAGAATCAGCCGAGTTGTTTATTGCAGCATACAACAATAGAGCCAAAACACTTGATACTTTTGTTAAAGAAATAATAGCCTACCAAGAAGAATATTTTCAAGAAGGAGA
>JAGCLI010000170.1 GCA_017647065.1 Bacteroidales bacterium | reverse complement strand
TTAATTTTTCGCAAATTTGGAGTTTTTTTTGCGAAAAGCTCGTTTAGAAATTTCTAAAGCACGTTTAGAATTTTCTAAAGCTCGTTTAGAAATTTGAAAAGCTCCTTTTTTTTGGAAAAAATCAAGGTTTTTTTTGAAAAAAACAGCGAAAAAATCGCAAAAATCAAAGACTTTTTTGGCATTTTCAAGGCTTTTAAAAGTTAAGTCTTTGATTTTGTGATTTTTAGTTAAGGGCTTATGTTAAAAAAAAATGCGTACGAATATTTTTTGTTTGAAAATATCGCACGCATTTGGGCTTAACTCTTGGAAAAACGTTTTTATTTTCCTTTGCTTCCTTGTTTTGCTTCTCTTATCTTAAAGGTGAGAATCTTAAAGTAAAGCTATATGTTCCCGAACTTGGGACTTGATATTTTTCTATTGTTTGTGGGCCACAACTTCCATTGCCTAATCCTCTTTGAACATAGTCAAAATGTGCATAAACCTCTTCTCTTGCCTCTAATTCCCAAGGGTGTAGTTTTTCTTTGTTGAAATCTTTGTCGTCAAAGTGTAACATAGAAAATGCAATTGGTTGATTAGCTTCTATTTTCAAGCCTTTTGTTGAACCTTTCTTGTAAAGGAAAATTTCTCTCATTTCTTGACGATTGCCACAACTTTGAGGGTGGGCGTAAGGTGTTAGCATATCGCTTACGGTTGTTGAATATCGTCCTACAAATGAGGCTTCTTGTCTATCGTTGTAGTTTTCCCAAGGGCCTTTTGCGTAATAATCAATCTCTTCAAAGTCTTTTGAGAAAATCATTCCAAGACCTAATCTTCTTAATCCCTCAACAATTGGATTCATTGTTACTTTCATATCCACAATATTGTTGGAATAAACGGTGTATTCAATAGTATAAGGACATTTTTCGCCTTTTGTTGTTACCTTTATTTCGGCTTTTGTCTTTTCTTTGTTTAGTTTTATTTCGCAAGTGCTTGCTAATTCGCCCGAAATGCTATCGCCGTGTTTGTCGTTTTCAATCCAACGATTATTATTGTAGTGAGGTGAGCCTTTTCTATCGCTAATTACTTCAAAGCCGTCGTATTTCCAATAAAGGATTTCTCCATTTTGTTTGTCAAAACTTATTTTAAACCCTTTGTTTTCAAGTGTTAATTGATTATTATCTTCTTGAACTAAAAACGCTTCTTTGCTTTCTTTAACCTCTTTTAAGCGATTTTCTATTTTATTGATAGTAAATTGCCAATGTGCCATAGGATAATCTTTCTCTGCCCAAGGATTTGCTTCTTTTAATCTTAGTTGCAAATTGATAAAACTTTCTTTTTCTTGGTTTAATTCTACATTGTATGGTAGTTTTATCTTTGCTATTGTATTTGGTTTTAAGGATGGTAGTTTTGTTGTGCCTTTATAGATTTCGTATCCGTCTTCTATGATTTGAAAATCAATATAGAATTTGCTTAAATCAATGAAATCATATTTATTTGCTATGACTACTTGTTTTTTGTCTTTGTCAAAAGAAAGGATTTTAACGTATTGATACACTTTTTTTACCTCTGCGAGTTTGTCATTCCACTCTCTATCGGCTCTAATTATGCCATTGTTCATAAAATTGCCTTGATGAGGACCGGGATAATCGTATCCTGCCGAATAATAAGGAAATCCATTCTTTACAAATTCGCCTTTCTTAATTGCTTGTGGGAAATAGATTGATTGATCTACCCAATCCCAAATGCAACCACCTATTGCGTTTTTTCCTTTTTCTATTTCGTCCCAATATTCTTTTAGATTTCCAATTGCATTACCCATTGCGTGAGCGTATTCACACATTATATAAGGTTGATTCAATGAGTCGGATTTTGCAAAAGCCTTTACGGCATCAAGATGTGGGTACATCTCCGAATAAAAATCAGTATGAGGAGTTTTCCCTCTTGTTGCACCTTCGTAATGTATAGGTCTTGTGTCCAAAGAT
>JAGCLI010000169.1 GCA_017647065.1 Bacteroidales bacterium | reverse complement strand
TCTGAGAAGAGAGATAGATTTTCTCGCAAAGAAAGAACTTTTGATAGAGAGCCTAAGCAATATAGCGAAAAACCAAAGCAATCTTTTGATAAAGAGATACGTTTGAATAGGTTTATTGCAAATTCGGGAGTTTGTTCAAGAAGAGAAGCCGATGTTTTAATTGCTTCGGGAGCGGTAACGGTAAATGGAAAAGTTGTAACGCAAATGGGCGTAAAGGTTAGTACGTCTGATGTTGTTTGTTACGATGGAGAAAGACTCTCTCATGAGAAAAAAGTCTATCTTTTACTTAACAAACCAAAAGGATTTATAACAACGCTTGACGATCCGCAAGAAAGAAAAACCGTAATGAGTCTTGTAGAAAAAGCATGTAAAGAAAGAATCTATCCCGTTGGCAGATTAGACAGAAATACAACAGGATTATTGCTTTTTACCAATGACGGAGATATGACAAAGAAACTAACACACCCTTCATTTGGTGCAAGAAAAATCTATCATGTGGAATTAGACAAGCCGATTACTAAAAACGATATGCAATCTCTTCTTGACGGAATAGAATTAGAAGATGGTTTTGCAAGATTTGACGACATTCAATTCGTAGAATACTATAATGACAAAAGAGTTGTTGGCGTAGAACTTCACAGTGGTAAAAACAGAATCGTAAGACGTATGTTTGAGGCTCTTGGTTATTATGTTGAGAAATTGGATCGTGTAAGTTTTGCAGGATTGACAAAGAAAGATTTGCCAAGAGGAAGATGTAGATTTTTAACTGAAAAAGAAATCAATTTCTTAAAGATGTTATAGATGAGAATACCTCATTTTCAACTAACAAAACGAGTAAAAAGGATATTATTACTAATAATACTTTTGCTCGTTTTGTGTTTTCTATCAGCCTTTGTTTTTGTTTGGGCTAATCAAGAAAAGATTAAGCAAGTTGCAATAAAGGAAATAAATAAATCCTTACTAACCGAGGTTATGGTAAAGGAGATAGATGTAGAGTTTTTTTCGTCCTTTCCTATGGTTTCGGTTGTTTTTTCCGATGTTGTGATAAATGATGTCTTGGATTCTTTGAAACAAGACAAATTCGTAGCAGTTAAAGAATTAGGAGTTAGGTTTAACCTCTTTGATATTCTTTCGGGACACTACATAGCAAAGAAAATTTTTGTAGAAAACGGACAAGTCAATCTTAGAATCAACTCTCAGGGAGAAAGTAACTATGTTTTTTGGAAACAAAGCGAGAAAAAATCCACCGATTCCGATTTTGCTTTTGCTCTTAATTCGGTTGAGTTTAAGGATATAGAGTTTAGTTTTCGCAACGATATATCTCGGTTGTTTTTAAAAGCGAGAGCCGATGAGGTTTCGGCAAAAGGAGATTTTTCGTCAAAGTTTCAAGATTTAGATTTAAAGGCAGACTTAATTCTTGAAGCCTTTGCGTTTGATGAATTAAAGATTAGCAATCCTCAATCCCTAATTTGCGATATTGAGGCTTACAACAATACGGAAAAAGCTTTGCTTAGCATTAAGAAGGCAGAGGTTTATTTGAATGAAATGCTTTTTGATTTAGCGGGAGCCTACTCCTACAATAATCAATCAATGATTGACCTTACCCTTCTTGGCAAACAAATAGATTTAAAAGAGGTTGTCTCAATTTTTGCTCTTAATAGTCAAGACATATTAAAGGGTTTTCAAAGCGAAGGCTTAGTTAATTTCTCGCTAACCTTAAAGGGAGAACTTTCAAAATCGACTTTGCCCGAAATAAATGCTAATTTTGATATAGTAAAAGGTGGATTAAGAAATAAAAAACTTAATGTAAATTGTCAAAACATTACCCTAAAAGGTAGTTATTCAAATGGAGAAAATCGTAACTCAAAGACCTCACAACTCAAAATAGATAATTTCTCTCTTAAACTAAACAATGGATTTTTTGAAGGGCGTTTACTTGTTAGCGATTTTTCGGATATAAAGATTGATGCAGAGGTTAAAACCAACCTAATGCTCGAAGATATTAAGCCTTTTTTGAAGCAAGACAGCCTTCAAGTGCTTAAAGGAAATATTTCAGCGAATTTGAAAATTAAAACAAAGATTCAAGATTTTAATTCTTTGATTTGTTCTGGTAAAGCAAAGATTAAAAATTTTGGTTTTAAGGATTTGAGATTACCCTTAGTAGTTGTAGATAATATGTCTTGTGATATAACCTTTGACACAAAGAAAATACTAATAGAACAACTCTCTGCTTTGTTTAATTCGGAGCGATTAAAAGCCTCTGCGGTTATTCAGGATAAGAAAATAAAGGCTGATGTTGATTTAAATCGCTATAAATTTAACGATTTAGTGCTTCAAAACATAAAAGGAAAATTGGAGTATTCTAATAATGTAGTTTCAACAAATGATTTGAAGTTTGATGTTTTTCAAGGGGGAGTTAGCACAAAAGATTGTAAACTCATTTTTGGAGAAAAGGAAAACGTCTTGAACGCAAGTTGTCAAGTAAAAAATATAAATATAAAACAAACTTTTACAACCTTAAAGAACTTTTCTCAAAACGTAATCACCGATAAGAATTTAGAAGGGACTTTATCGGCAAATGGAGTTTTGAATCTTTATTTTGATAAAGATTTTAACTTTTTGAGTGATAAATCTTCCTTTAACATAAATTACTCTATTTCAAAAGGTCGATTGAAAGACTTTTCTTTAATGAAAAAACTCTCGCTCTTTGTAGAAGAAGAGGCCTTGAAAGATGTGAGATTTGAAAATATAGAATCTTCACTGCAACTCAATAATTCTTCATTGAACTTTGAACCTATAAAAATCAAAACCAATATTGTCGATTTTGAATGCTTTGGAAAACATGGTTTAGATAATAAAATAGACTATCAATTTGCGATTAACCTTTTGAGAAATACCAAAGTATTTGTTAAGGTTGAAGGATTAATAAACGATCCTAAGTTTAAATTCAACCTACAAAGTGATATGAAAAAGGTAAAAGAAAAAGTTAATCAAGATAAAAGTGAAATTATAAAATCTATTGATAGAGATTTTAAACTTAATCTTGAAGAAGCAAAAAAGGATAAGCAAGAATGGGAAAAGCAAGAAAAGGGAGAATTTATTATTGAGTGGGAAGAAGAAAAACAACCTAAGGAAGAAGAAAAGCAATTTGAAGATAGTGATTTTATTATAGAATGGTAGCGTTTTTATACAAAAAAGTTTTACCTTTGCACCTATGTTAAATCAAGTGGAAATAGAGAATATAGTTTTTGAAAAGATAATTGATTCAAGCCAACTAAAAGAAATAGTGGAGAGTTGTGCAAAACAAATCAAGAAAGACTACAAAGACAAAAATCTTGTCTTTGTAATAGTCTTAAATGGTGCATTTGTTTTTGCTTCAGACTTGCTTCGTCAATTTTCTTTCCCTTGTGAGACATATTTTATCAAAGTCTCCTCTTATCAAGGAATGCAAAGCACAAATCAAGTTCAAATTTCTGGACTGCCTTCCAAGGTTTTAGAGGGAAAAGACGTGGTAATAATAGAAGATATTGTTGATTCGGGACTAACAATGCAAAAACTTCTTGAATACTTACAACAAGAAAAGGTTTCAAGTCTTGAAGTTTGCACATTGTTTTTTAAACCTGGTAATTTTAAAGGAAATTATAATATAAAATATATAGGGAAATCTATTGAGAATGACTTTATTGTTGGTTACGGATTAGACTTTAACGATAAAGGACGAAATCTCAGTGGAGTATATCAAAGAAAAAACTTATAGATTATGTTAAATATAGCATTATTTGGAGCTCCTGGTGCAGGAAAAGGAACTCAATCAAAAGAATTAGTAAAGAAATATGACCTTACTTATATCTCTACGGGAGATATTTTAAGAAAAGAGATTGCAGCAGGAAGCGAATTAGGATTGCAAGCAAAGGATATTATCAATAAAGGAGGATTAGTAAGCGATGAGTTAATCGTTCAAATCATTGAAAAGATAATTGAGAAAGAAGATCACGGTGGAATACTTTTCGATGGCTTTCCTCGTACAGTTGTTCAAGCCTATATTTTGGAAGGATTGCTTCATAGAATGAATAGAAGACTTCTTTGTATGCTTAGTTTGGAAGTTCCAAGAGAAGAATTGATTGAAAGAATGCTTAAACGTGCAGCAATCGAGGGTAGAGCAGATGATAACGAAGAGGTAATCAAAAACCGCTTCAAAGAATACGATGAAAAAACTCAACCTGTTGCTGATTTCTACAAAGAAAAAGGCATTTACTACCCAATAAACGGCGTTGGAACAATGGAAGAAGTCTTTTCACGTCTTACAAACAAGATAGAAGAAACCTTAGAGACTGCTTACAGAAATATTGTTCTTTATGGAATGCCAGGATCGGGCAGAGGAACACAAGCAAAACGCATTGCAGCAAAATATTCTTTGGTTTACATCTCAACAGGTGCAATGATAAGAGAAGAAATCAAACAAAACACCGAATTAGGTAAGATTTGTTTGCCATATATCGAACAAGGAGATAATGTTCCTGATGAGGTAGCGATACGATTGATTGAAAAGAAAATAAAAGACAATCCAAACGCAAAAGGATTCGTATTTAAAGGCTTCCCTTCTACATACGTACAAGCATATATCTTAGATGGAATCTTAGATAGAATACATTCATCGGTTACATGTGTTGTAGAAATAAAATCAAACCCTATTCAATGCGTTAAACGTTTAGTTACAAGAAGTAAAACCGATGATAAACGCATATACGACTTAGACACAGACACAATAATTCATAGATTAGAAACATACGAAAACTGTGCTAATAAAGTAAGAGAGTATTATACAAACAAAAATAAATATTACAGCGTAAACGGTGATGAAGATGTTGAAGTAGTATTTGAAAACGTTTGCGACACTGTTGATAAAGCATTAAAATCTTAAAGAAGTGGCATCTAATTTTGTAGATTACGTAAAGGTTTGTTGTCGCTCTGGAAAGGGAGGTGCAGGCTCGGCACACCTTCTTAGGACAAAGGGCGATGCAAAAGGCGGCCCCGATGGAGGAGACGGCGGAAGAGGTGGACATATCATACTAAGAGGAAACAAACAGTATTGGACTCTTCTTCACCTCAAATATACTAAGCACCTAATTGCAGAAGCAGGAGGAAATGGTGGCGAAAACCGTCTTCATGGTAAGAATGGAAAAGACGTTATTGTTGATGTGCCGTTAGGAACAGTTTGCAAAGACTTTGAAACCAAAGAAATCGAATGCGAAATCGTTGAAGACGGACAACAAGTCATAATTGCAAAAGGAGGAAGAGGCGGATTAGGAAACGATCACTTTAAATCCCCTACAAATCGTACACCTCGCTATGCACAACCCGGCGAAGACGGACTTGAAGTCTGGAAAATAATAGAATTAAAGATACTTGCAGACGTAGGATTAGTAGGATTTCCTAATGCAGGTAAAAGCACTTTGTTAAGCGTTGTATCGGCTGCAAAACCCGAAATAGCAGATTATCCTTTCACAACATTGGTTCCAAATCTTGGAATGGTGTCTTATCGAGATGATAAGAGTTTTGTAATGGCAGATATTCCCGGAATAATTGAAGGAGCCTCAGAAGGAAAAGGTTTAGGACATAGATTCTTGCGTCATATTGAAAGAAACGCAGCCCTTTTGTTTATGATACCTTGCGATTGCGATGACATAAAGAAAGAATACAACATCTTGCTTTCAGAACTTGAACGTTACAACCCTGAACTCCTTGATAAAGATAGAGTATTGGCAATTACAAAGTGTGATATGCTTGATGAACAAATGAAAAATGAGATGAAAAAACTTCTTCCTGAAAACGTAGAAAGTATTTTCATCTCTTCGGTAACAGGAGAGAATATTCCACAACTCAAAGACATACTTTGGAGAGTCTTAAATAAATGATAGAATACCTAAACGACTTAGATACACAAGCGTTTTATTTGATAAATGCGGCAAGGAACGATTTTTTTGATTGGTTCTTTGCCGTTATTTCTTCACATCTTTTCTTTGCTCTTGTGGTAGCAAGCATTTTCGTTTGCTTTGCCTACAAGAATTTCAAACAACATTGGTGGATTGTCCTTTTGCTAATAGGACTTTGTTTTCTTTTAGGAGATAGAGTGTCGGTCGTTGGATTCAAAGACGTTTTTGAAAGACTTCGTCCCTCGCATGCACTTGAAGAAGTTTTTCTTGTAAAGCTTAAAGACTTTCAATTAGTCTATACAAGCAAGGGAGGCTTATATGGCTTTGTTTCTTCTCACTCTACAAATGCCTTTTGCATAGCAACCGTTTTCGGATTACTCTCTCGCAAAACAAAGACTTGGATTTTGTTAATTCTTTGGGCGTTTCTCACTGCCTATTCAAGAATATATTGCGGCGTTCACTACCCCGGCGATGTCCTTTGTGGAGGATTGTTAGGCGTAGTCTTAGGTTGGCTGATTTATTTGCTATATAGCAAATTGAAAAAACGCTTTCCAACAACCCTTAACCTTTAATGAAAAGAGAAATAAAAAACTTTCTCCAAGAGTTAAGCCCAAATGCTTGCGATATTTTCAAACAAAAGATTTCCGATTGCAAATTTTGAAAAAATAAGCCCTTAACTAAAAACCACAAAATCAAAGACTTAATAATTTTAAACCCAAATTTTGCCAAAAAAGTCTTTGATTTTGCCAAATTTTTCGCTGTTTTTTTCAATTTTTTCATTGATTTTTTCAAAAAAAAACTTGATTTAATTTTTTCTATCCTTGATTTAGAAATTTCTATCCCTGATTTAGAAAATTCTAAACGAGCTTTTCGTAAAATAAAGTCCGATTTTTTGAAAAATTACCATTGATTTCGCTCAATTTTGGTCAAGGAACTACTTTTTTTCGCAAAATGAAATTTTCGCAAAATAAAGATTTTTACCACCTAAAGTATTGTTCTAAAATCCAAAGCCGAAAAGAACCAAATAAGAACCAAAAAAAATTTTGCTATAATAAAGAATTATTATATTTTTGCC
>JAGCLI010000168.1 GCA_017647065.1 Bacteroidales bacterium | reverse complement strand
GAAGGAGAAACTGCAAAGGTTAGTATAAGAAATGTAAGAAGAAATATTCTTGAAAAAGTAAAAAAACTTAAAGATGCAGGTGTGCCTGAGGACGAAATAAAGTCTGTAGAAAAAGAAATGCAAGATGTAACTGATAAGTTTATCAAGAATACTGATTCTGTTATAGCAGCAAAGGAAAAAGAAATAATGTCAATTTAGTTTTTTTCTTGGAGCCAAAGAAGTACTTTTTTATAAAAACTTCTTTGGCTTTATTGTTTTTTTTAATTTTATTCATACATTTGCATTGCAAATATCAGTGTTATGGAAGGTACAGATAAAAAAATCATGCGTTATTCTGATGAGGAATTGCAAGAGTTTAAAGCGATTATTTTAGAAAAATTAGCAAAAGCTAAAGAAAATCTTGAGACATTGACAGAAGCTTTTGCAAACAATGCTTCTGAGGCGAGTGATACAGCTCCTACTTTTAAGGTGTTGGAAGAGGGTGCAAGCATTAGAAGTAAGGAAGATAATGCAAACTTGGCTGCACGTCAGCAAAAATTTATTAAAGATTTAGAAGCTGCTCTCATAAGAATTGAAAACAAGACTTATGGAGTATGTAGAGTAACAGGAAAATTGATTCCTAAGGAAAGATTACGTATTGTTCCTCACGCAACTATGAGTGTTGAGGCGAAATTAATGCAAAATAAAAAATAGAGTTTTGTGAAGAAACCTCTTATTGTAATATTTATAATTCTTCTAATAGACCAAATAGTTAAATTTTGGATAAAGTTGAATTTTACCCTCGGAGAAGAATTATTTCTTATAGGTGATTGGTGCAGATTACATTTTATAGAAAATGAGGGTATGGCTTTTGGTATGTCTTTTGGAGAAGAAGTAGGTAAGCTTATTCTTACTCTATTTAGGATTGTTGCGGCTACCTTAATTTTTTTCTACCTTAGAAAGCTTGTTATTAAGAAAGAGAATAAATTAGTCATTTATGCCTTTACTCTAATCTTTGCAGGGGCTGTAGGTAATATAATAGACTCTTTATTTTATGGACTTATCTTTTCGGAAAGTACATTTTTTACAACGGCACAATTGTTTCCAGAATCAGGTGGTTATGCTCCGCTTTGTTTAGGGAAGGTCGTGGATATGTTTTATTTCCCTTTGATTGATACAACTCTTCCACAATGGATTCCTTTTGTTGGAGGAAATCACTTTGAGTTTTTCAATGCAATTTTTAATGTAGCAGATATAGCAATTACAGTGGGTGTTGGGTTGTTAGTTGTCTCTGTTTTCGTGCTTAATAATAAAAAGAAAACTATTTCGTTTGAGGAAATAGAGCAAGATACTAATAAATAACTACGATAATTCAGTGGAATATCTTATAATTTTAGCATTAATTGTCATTAATGGACTATTTTCAATGTCCGAGGCAGCGGTCGTTTCATCAAGAAAATCAAAACTTGATGCCGATTCTAAAAAAGGTAACAAGACTTCAAAAAGAATATTAGAGGTTGCAGAGAATCCCGATAATTTTCTCTCAACAGTTCAAATTGCAATTACTGCAATAGGGCTTGTAACAGGTATGTACACAGGCGATAATTTGATAAAACCTTTTGCAGATATAATTAGCAAAATAGGACTTGAAGTTGAATATTCTGAAATTATTGCAAGAGTTGTTGTGGTACTTGTGATAACGTATGTAACGTTAGTAATTGGAGAATTATTCCCTAAAAAACTTGCATTGAATAATCCAGAAAAAATAGCGAGTGTTATTATTTCCCCAATGAATTTTCTTAAAAAATTATTCTATCCACTTGTTTGGTTACTTTCTATTTCTACTCAAGGTTTGATGTCTTTGTTTGGAATAGAGAAAAAAAAGAATACTGCCTCGGAAGAAGAAATTAAGGCAATTGTTAGTGATAGTACCGAAGGTGGAGAAGTAGAAGAGGTAGAAAAAGAAATAGTTGAGAGAGTGTTTTCTTTGGGAGATAGAGATGTTGCATCTCTTATGACGCATAGAACAGAGTTTGTATGGTTAGATGCTAATGATAATTTAGATTCAGTCAAAGCAAAATTGTCTCAACATATACATTATATATATCCTGTTGCAGATAAAACTCTTGATAATATCGTTGGTGTAGTATATCTAAAAGACTTATTCAATAAATTAGATACTTTTAATAGTGTCAAAGAAATAATGAGAGAACCTCAATACTTACATGAAAGTATAAGTGTTTATGACGCATTAGAAACTTTTAAAGAAAATAAGATACATTACGCTCTTGTCATTGATGAGTTTGGAATGGTTGTAGGAATGGTAACAATGAATAATATTTTAGAATCATTGGTGGGAAATGCCTCTGAGCTTGAAACAGAAGATGATGAAGATGAATTTATTGAAAGGGAAGATGGTACATTTTTAGTTGGAGGACAATATTCTTTTTATGATTTTCTTAGTCATTTTGATTTAGAAGAACTTTATCAAGACAATGATTTCAATACATTAGGAGGTTTAATTCTTGAACAAACAGGGACTATACCAAAAGTTGGCGAAAAAATAATGTGGGATAGATTTATCTTTGAGATTGTAGATTTAGATTCTACAAGAATTGATAAGATTTTAGTTAGTATTGACCCTGAAAAACTATCAAAAAATGACGAAGATTAGAAAAAAACATTGAAAAAATGTTATTTTTTTGTTTAAAAAATTGGATTTCAAAAATAACATTGTAACTTTGCAAGTTCATAAGAGTAAAATAATTTAAAGTAAATAATTAATAACAATAAATTTAAAAAGAACGCTATGAAAAAAGTATTTGCTTATTTGTCGATAGTTGTAGTATTGACATTAGGTTTATCAAACAATGTTTTTGCTCAAGATGCTGCAAAAACTGAATCTGAAACTGTTTCTGCTACAGAATCAGTAACATCAACTGACACTGCAGTTGCAGCAGAAGAACCAGCTGCTCCAGTTGCAGAAGAAAAATCTTTCCACCAAGGATTGAAAACAAAATACATTGAAGGTGGTGTTGGTTGGATGACTCCAATCCTTATTTGTTTAATTTTAGGTTTGGCATTAGTTATCGAACGTATTCTTTACCTTAACCTTGCTACAACAAATGCAGACAAGTTATTACAAAAGGTTGAAGAAAACATCGTTGCAGGTAATGTAGAAGGAGCAAAAGACGTTTGCCGTAACACAAGAGGACCAGTTGCTTCTATCTTCTTCCAAGGATTATCAAGAATAGATAATGGTTTAGAAGATGTAGAAAAATCATTAACTTCTTACGGTGGAGTTCAAATGGCAAGATTAGAAAACAACATGGTTTGGATTTCATTGTTTATTGCTATTGCACCTTCATTCGGATTCTTAGGAACAGTTATTGGTATGGTTCAAGCATTCGATGACATTGAAAAAGCAGGTGATATTTCTCCAACAGTTGTTGCAGGAGGTATGAAAGTTGCCCTTTTGACAACAGTATTCGGTTTGATCACAGCATTAGTTCTTCAAATTTGCTACAACTACCTATTATCTAAAATAGAAGGTTTAGTTGCAACAATGGAAGATTCTTCTATAACTTTCATGGACATCTTGGTTAAAAATAGTAAGAAGTAATTTTCTTTAACGAAAAGGTAGTTCTTTTTAAGATAAGGACTGAGATTAGTAATTACTTTATAAACCAAGGAGGAAAAATGAAAAAAGATTATAGAAAAATATATTGGACTGTAGCCCTAATATGGGGAGTTATAGCTTCAATTTGTGCAGTTGCTTAC
The DNA here is from genome assembly GCA_017647065.1 of Bacteroidales bacterium. GTDB lineage: Bacteria > Bacteroidota > Bacteroidia > Bacteroidales > P3 > Onthomorpha. The sequence continues at coordinate 8,090 of JAGCLI010000168.1, read as the reverse complement.
GCACTATTATTTGACAAAGATGCTCCAATAGACGGACAATCATCAGCAATGGCAGTATGGAACGTTGCATATTGGTCAGTTATAGTATTACTTGGAGCAAGTTTATTAGTAGCAATAGTATTTGCACTTGCGCAAGTTATAAAAGGATTAAAAGAAGATCCAAAAAAACAAATGGGTATCATTATAGCAGTTGTAGCTTTAATAGTAGTATTTGTTGCTTCTTATTTGCTTTCTTCTGGAACAGACGTACCACAAGAAGTATTTGAAAAAACAGGTTCAGACTATTCAAGCTCTAAATTAATAGGTGCTTGTATGTATACCGTATATATCTTATTTGGCGGAGTTTTAGTATCTGTTTTATTTGCAGAGATTTCTAAAAAAATAAAATAGTTAATTATGGCAAGAAATAAGAAAAAGTTACCAGGTCTTAACGCTTCGTCTATGTCGGACATATCGTTTTTGCTATTGACCTTTTTCTTGTTGGTTTCTTCAATCAATACAGATATGGGTATTCAAAGACGTTTGCCACCGCCATCAGACCCTAACGTTAAACCGCCAGATATTCACAGAAGAAATACATTCGTAGTATTGGTAAACAAAGACGATAAATTACTTTTCAATAATGAATTAGGTGATATTACAGCACTTAAAGACAGAGCAAAAGAATTTTTATCAAATCCAGATAATTTACCAAACTTACCTGAAAAGCAAACAAGAAATATTCCATTATTAGGAGATGTAGAAGTTTCTAAAGGAGTTATTTCTTTGCAAAACGATAGAGGTACATCATACGAAATGTATTTGATGGTACAAAATGAATTAACAGCTGCTGTAAACGAATTGAGAGATGAAATGTCAAAAGCACGATTTGGAAGAGCATACATAGATGCTACACAATCACAAAGAGAAGCAATTGACAAAGCAATTCCGATTGCGATTTCAGAAGCAGAACCTAAAAATATAGGAGGAAATAAATAATGGCAAAGTTTAAACAAAAAGGCTCATCAGAAACTCCGGAACTGAATATGGGTTCTATGTCTGATATCATCTTCATGTTGATATTCTTCTTTATGGTGATTACAACAATGAGAGAAAGTTCTCTTATGGTAAAAGTAACAGTGCCACAAGCATCTGAAATCCAAAAATTGGAAAAGAAATCGTTGGTAAGTTACATATACATAGGAGTTCCTATTGAAGAACGCAAATTCGGTTCAGCAACACGTTTTCAATTAAACGACCAATTCGGAGAAATAAGTGATATAGCTACTTTCATAGAATCAGAAAGAGCAGCAAGAGATGAAGCGGATAAACCATTCTTAACAACAACAATCAAATGTGATAAAGAAGTTAAGATGGGAGATGTAACAGACGTAAAACAAGAACTTAGAAAAATCGGAGCATTACGTATAATGTACGCAGCATCTCGAAGAGTTAAAGACACTTATTAAACCTTCGATTAAATAAAATCAAAAAAAGAGTTGTTCTATTTTAGAACGACTCTTTTTTTATATAGTCATAATGATTTTTAATGTGAATATCTTCAAAAATAACACCTTATCCTTATTCTGCTGAAAATATTTCATTTTTTTCTTGACTCGTCCCTAAGAGTATGTCTTAACTTTGCATTCGCTAGCAGATAAATCGTACGAAAATGAGTAAAGAAACGAAATTAAAAATCGGAGAGTTTTCAAAAATGATGCAGGTAACGGTGAAGACTTTGCGTTATTATGAGCAGAAAGGATTGCTTTTACCCTATGAAGTGGACGAATGGACAGGTTATCGTTATTATAGCATATATCAAATGCAACGACTTAATATCATTCGTGGGTTGCAACAACAGGGATTCACGCTTGAAGAAATCAAAGAGTTGTTAGAAGATGGCGAACAGATGCCAAGCATTGATCAATTAACACAAAAAATAGAAGAAACAGAACATCAACTACAACTATTGATAAAACGCCGTAGCCAACTGCTTAAATGGTTAGACTCTCACAAACAAATTAAGACAATGGAACAAATAAGTATTCAATCTTTGCCCGAAATTATTGTGGCAAGCCATAGAGAAATTATTCCAAACTATGATGCCTTGGGAGCATTGTGCGTAAATAAAATTGGACCCGAAATGCAACGTCTTGGATGCAAGTGTCCCCCTCCCGGATACTGCTTTACCATAGAACATAACAAAGAATATCGCTCTACTGACCTTGATATAGAATATTGCGAGCAAGTAGAGGAAATGGGAAAAGACAGCAATATCATACAATTTAAGCACTTGCCTGCCGTAGAAAAAGCACTTTGCATAAAACACTTAGGACCTTACGAGCGTTTTCATGAATCTTTTGCCGAAGCATTTAGATATATGGAAGAAAAAGGCTACAAACCTATTGGGCATACAAGAATTTGCTATATCGATGGAGTATGGAATAAAGATAACCCTGAGCAATGGCTCTCTATTATTCAAATTCCAATTGAGTAAACTTGTATAAATAACTGTGGCGTATGAAAATACGTCACTGTTGTAAACAATAATTTGCTAAAATGTAGAAAAGAATCGAAAAACATTGTAATTTTGCCTTACTATGGAGTTTAAATGTAAAGAATTTTCGTTGAATCATACGCTTTCTTCAATGAAAGTAGGCACAGATGCTATACTTCTTTCTTCGCTTGCAGAGAGAAATCACAAAAAACATATACTTGAAATTGGCACAGGTTGTGGAATTATCTCTCTTGCAATGGCTCAATTCAATAAAGAGGCGAAAATCACCGCCATAGACGTAGATGAAGACTCCGTTTTGCAATCAGCAGACAATTTTCAAAAAAGTAAATGGGCAGATAGATTGTTTGCAAAACAAATCTCCTTGCAAGATTTTGCTGAAATAAAAGAAGAACAAACAAAATACGACTTTATCATTTCTAATCCACCATATTTTGTAAATTCTTTGCAGGCTAACACAGCTAAACGCACCTTTGCACGACATACCGACAAACTTCCTTTCTCTGACTTTGTAAATTGTAGCCTAAAACTTGCAACTCCTGATGCTAAGATATGCGTTATACTTCCTACTTTGCAGAGCGATGAACTCACATCTTTGTTTGAGCAAAAACAAGTAAAGGTTGAAACTCAAATAAACATATATTCAAAACCCTCAAAGCCGATAGAGAGAATAATAAGAACATATTCGCTTTTTCCAACAAAGCAAACACAAATAAAAAATGTCTTTATACGAGAAGAAAACGGAGAATATTCCTCTCAATACAAAGACATAGTTAGCGATATTCTGCTTTAAAACTCAAAAATTAAAAATTCAGTCTAATTCCAAAGCGTCTTGTGTTGTCGTTTTTATATTCTGGCAAAACATTAAAGAAGAATTCAAATCCTGTAAAGTTGAAAGATAATTCTAATTTCCAAGGATTATAGTCTGTAAGTTTGTTTGAGTTGAAGTTTAGTTTGTTTTCTGGCGTTATATTAAAGTCCCAAAGAAAACTTTTTAAAGTTCTACCAAATTTTACTCCAAACTCACACAAAAAATAGTTGTTTAATTTTAATCTATACCTTGTAAATAGTAGTAAATTGCGATCTACAATAAATTGTGCATTGTTTTGAAGATGCAAATCACTTGATAATAGTTGCAATTTATTGTTTAGGCATTCTACATCGTTGTTTAAATATTTAAAATCCCAAGTATATTTTAAACCGACAACAAGACCGTTGCTTTTTTTAGTAGTATGCACATATTGAAGGGTAATAAAATCAGAATTATGACTAATTAGAGAAGAGTAAGGGCTGTTGTATTGTTTTGTATTAAAATTCAAATTAGTTGAACTTAACAACCTCCATCGTAATTCTATCTTATCACCCTCTTTTTCCTTAATTTCTTGCCTTGTGTCTTTGATTGAATCAAATTGACTACTCAAAAACACTTCTTCTTTGGACGAATAAAGTGTTATTTTAACATCTTGTGGCAAGGAGTCAGTCATTATAGTCAGCGTTTTGTCTTCAAAAACACATATATTACTCAAAACAATATTGCTATCTTTTGTGGAAATTTCCAAAACGTCTGTTTCGCTCCTCACTAAGTTAAGATTGCTTTTTGCAGTCAAAGTTAATTTGTTGTAATCCTCCTTAATAGGTTGAGAAAACAAATAAATCTTTTCGTTTTGTGCTAAAATTATCCCTGAAATAAGGATAAAAAAACTAAATAATGCTGTCTTTTTCATATAAATCTAATTTTTATCTTTTTGAAAAATCTATTAAAAATAATTCTTTCTTTTCTCGTCTGGCGTAATCAAAAGAAAAATTTAAGTTATTCTTCTTTTCCTTTTTATAGCAAATCAATTTATCGGTTTCAACTCTTACAATCTCTGGCTCAATTACTTTTTCTTCTTTCACAATCATTTCTTGCTTTGGCTCAGGCTCAACAATCGTGCTATCTTGTTCAATAATAATTTCTTCTTCTATTGTTTGAGGGATTTCAATTGGCGTAATTTTCTTTTTTTCTCTTACAATAGGCTCGCTTTTCTTTGCAGGAATTGTCTCTTGCTTTGATTCAATAATATTTTTTGCAATAGGCTTATTTTCGATAATAGTTTCGCTATTGTCAATAGGAGAGTAAGTAAACCAAACTATACAAAAACAAGCAGCAATTGAAGAAATAGACGACCAAAACACAATAGTTTTTTTCCTCTTACTTTGTTTTGCTTTTTCTTCTATTGCAGAAAAAATCTTTTCTTGTCTTTCAATATTTTTTTGATGTTGTTTTATAGAAGCAAACAACTCTATCAATTCTTTATCTTCTTTTTTCATAACTTAGATTTTTGTTTTCGTTATTAAATCTCTCAATTTTGAATATGCACGTGAAAGTGTTGTGCGAATATTTCCCTCACTCATTCCTGTTTCTTTTGAAATTTCTCTTATTCTTTTATTGTTAAAATATTTTTGACGCAATAACTCTTGTTGGTTTTCGGGAAGTTGATTTATTAGTATAAGGAGTCTATTATATCTTTCTTCACTATCTTCATTAAATTCTTCATAATTCAAATTCATAATCTCTTCTTCCAAGACTTCTTTTTTTGTTTTTCTCAAATAATCCACACACTTACATTTGCAAATGTGTACAAGAAAAGCCTCAATATTATCAATAGTATTTATTTTCTCTCGTTTTTCCCAAAGAAAACAAAAAACTTCCTGCACAATATCCTCACTTGCAAAATCATTTCTTAGAATAGAATTTGCAAAAGCGTGTAATTTAGGTTGATAAGTAGTAATTATTTTTTTAAATTCTTCAATCTTCATTTTAAAAATTGTGCTTTGTAAAGTAGTCGTTTTACTTAGAAAAATGTTACACAAAGATAAAGAAAAAAAGTCTTTGATTTTTTGAAAAAAAGCAAAGAAAAAAATAAAAAAAGCAAAGAAAAAATTTTTAAAATCAAAGAGTTTTTTTTCTTTTTGTAACTTTGCAAAATATTATATGAAATTATGACAAAGAATAAAGTAGAAATAATGTCCCCAGTGGGCTCTTACGAAGCTCTTTATGCAGCAATAGAGGCAGGAGCCGATAGTGTATATTTTGGAGTTGAAGGATTGAATATGCGTTCTCGCTCTGCAAATAATTTTACGATAGAAGACTTAAAAAATATTGCAGACATTGCAAGTCAAAATGGCGTAAAGACATATTTAACCTTAAATACTATTGTCTATGACAGCGAATTAGGTTATATGCAAGAGATTCTAAATGCGGCAAAGCAAAGTGGAGTTTCAGCAGTCATAGCAGCAGATTTGGCAGTCATTAGTTATGCTCGCTCAATCAACTTAGAAGTACACCTTTCTACACAATGCAATATCACAAACCGTGAGGCAGTGAAATTTTTCTCACAATTTGCAGACGTAATCGTTACTGCACGAGAACTATCGCTTGACAAAGTTAAAGATATTACTACTTGGATAAGAGAAAACAACATAAAAGGTCCGAGTGGTCGTATGTTGGAAATAGAATGCTTTGTTCACGGGGCGTTATGTATGGCGGTGAGTGGCAAATGCTATATTTCATTGGACAATGCTAATCAATCGGCAAACAGAGGTGCTTGTTTACAATTCTGTCGCCGTCCTTACAAGGTTACAGACTTAGATGGAGGCACAGAACTTATGATAGACAATCAATATATCATGTCTCCAAAAGATTTAAAGACCTTAAACTTTTTAGATAAGGTGCTTGACGCAGGCGTAAGAGTATTAAAAATTGAAGGAAGAGGCAGAAGCCCGGAATATGTCAAAGTTGTAACACGAGTATATAAAGAAGCAGCACAAGCATGGCTTAATGGAGAATGGAGCGAAGATAAATTAGAAAAATGGAACGAAGACTTAAAGAAAGTTTACAATAGAGGATTTTGGGACGGCTACTACTTAGGACAAAGAGTTGGCGAGTGGACAAAGAAATATGGCTCACAAGCAACAACAAAGAAGACTTTTATAGGTACAGTTACTAATTACTTTAAGAATATTTCTGTTGCAGAAATAAAAATTGAAACAGGGGAATTGAAAGTTGGTGATAACATCTACATAATGGGTACTACAACAGGAGTATATGAAGATACAGTAGAAGAAATCAGAGTAGATTTAAAGCCAACCGAAAAAACAGTTAAAGGAGAGTTTTGTTCAATTGCAACAAAAGGTGTTGTAAGAAGAGGAGATAAACTATATTTGGTAGAAAGCACAGGAATATGCTAAAAAAGTTTAATTATCATTCTCATTCTCTTTTCTGTGATGGAAAAGATTCAATGGAAGATATGGTTTTATCCTCTATTGAAAGAGGATTGCATTACTTTGGATTTTCATCTCACTCACCCCTTTGTTTTGAAAGCAAGGTTGCTTTGAAAAAAGAAAGAGTTGAAGAATATCTTTCGCAAGCTCGCTTTCTAAAAGAGAAATATCAAGATAAAATCAAGCTATTCATTTCTATGGAATTTGACTATATCACCTCTATGCAAGAGAATATAAGAGAGATGTCTAAGATTTATGACTTGGATTACTTTATTGGTTCGGTGCATTTTGTGAAAGGAAAAACCAATGACAAGATTTGGTTTATTGACGGAAGCGATAGAGAGGTTTATGACAAAGGTTTAGAAGAGGTTTTCTCAGGAAACATAAGAGAAGGCGTTGAGGCGTATTTTCAACAAGTGTTAAATATGATAAAAACTCAAAAGCCTGATGTTGTAGGGCACTTTGACAAAATAAAAATGCACAATAAAGAAAGATTTTTTTCACAAAAAGATAAGTGGTTTGAGGATTTTATGATGGAGTGTCTTGTGGCTATAAAGGAAAGTGGTTCAATTTGTGAAATAAATACAAGAGGTCTTTACAAGAAACGCTATGATGATTTCTATCCAGGAAGAGAATGGATAAAGAAAGCAAGTGATATGAAAATACCTCTAACAATTTCTACCGATTGTCATAAAAAAGATGAGGTGGATTTGCTTTTTGATGAGTCAATAGAATATTTAAAACAAATAGGAGAAAGATACGTTTGGTATTTTGACGGAGAATGGAAAACACAAAAGATAGTTTAATAGAGATATTTAAGACTGAAGATGGTAGTAATTCGCTTTTAAGAAAAGATATTGAGGAAAGCTATCATTCTCACTTTGGTGCTCTAACCGAAACTAATACTATATATATTGATTATGGCTATAATTATTTTTGTAGCTTAAATGACGCTCCTCAAATCAATGTTTTAGAAATAGGATTTGGCACAGGCTTGAATGCTATTGCGACTTTAAAAAATTCTAATCAAAGAAGTATTTTCTATCAAACAATAGAACTTTATCCAATCTCTGCTTCAATAGCAGAAAGGCTTAATTATGGAGAAATACTTTCCTTAAAAAAAGAATTTGACTTGCTTCACAAATGCGATTGGGAAGAAATTGTGGAAATTACTCCTGATTTTAAAATCAAAAAGTGTGAGGCAAATGCGTGTGATTTTGATTTTGGAAAAGATGTCTTTGATGTGGTTTATTTTGATGCTTTTTCTCCCGACAAAGACTCTGATTTATGGTCGGAAGATATGATGATAAAGATTTATAATGCTTGTAAGCAG
>JAGCLI010000167.1 GCA_017647065.1 Bacteroidales bacterium | reverse complement strand
GCAACGGCGAAAAAATAGACCATACTCTCGACTCACAGCCTCTTGCAGCAGAGAAATTGATTGGTGCGTATGTGTCTGAGAAAGAAAATTCTTGGTCTTTTCCGTTGAAATAACCTTTTTTGCGTGCAAATGCAATGACATCGTGGCTATAAACTACCTCTACATCAGGGTGAAATATGTGTTTAAGTGATTTAGAGCTTATACTTTTGTAGGATTTCTTTGCTTCAAGTGGAAAAGTTGTGATTCGAGCGTGATTTGCGTGTGCAGAAATGTAGCCTTCTGGTATTTTCATCGCTACCCACACGGCTCCTTTTTCTTCTCCTTTTCCAATAATTTCCATAATCCAAACTTCCTTGTCGTCTGCTATTGAAAAACTTTCGCCAGATGAACAGTATCCGTATGTTTCTGTTAGTTCGGCTATTACTTTTATTGCTTCTCGTGCATTAGATGCTCTTTGCAGCGCAAGTCTTATTAGACTTCCGTAATCGATTGCAGGGGTTTTGCTTTCAAGCTCTGCTCTTCCTCCAAAGGTTGTTTCGGTTATGCCAAGTCCAACTTCGTTTGCATTACGAATAATGGTGAATGTGCGTTCTACTTGTGGAATTTGAATAAGAGGTCTGCCATCTCCGTAGTCAAAAATCTGTATCATTTCGCCCGGTTTATGCACTCCACCCGGCAAATAGTATAAATCGCCATAACGAGTGTGAGAATCGGCAGCGTAAGTTATCATTGTAGAGCCATTTTTTGAGGCTTTACGCGTTACTAATATGCTTGTGCAAGCAAAGGATTGTGAAAAAAAGGCTGAAATAGCCAATATTAAAATGCTTAATCTTAGTTTTTTCATTGCGTTTAAAAGTTTAATTTCTGCAAAGATAAGAATAAAAAAAATAAAGCAAAGAATTAAAAAATTATTTCTTTGCTTTATTAAATTATTTCTTTGTTTTATTTTTCTAACTCTTAGAGTTATTTATCTGATTCTTTCAGAGTCTCTGACTAATTTTTCGTCTTTTTTAATCGCTCTTTGGGCTAAGATAAATAATAAGACTTGTCCCATTGGTAGATAAGTGGAAACACCATATATTGTTTTGGTTACTCGGATTTGTTGTTGAGCAAGTGCGGTTTCTTGTGCGGAAATTATCCACAAAAGCAACATTCCTACGTAAATTGTCGCAATAAGGAATCCAAAAGCTGAGATTCGCATTTGCAAAGGACGATTTTTAAATAGGAAAATAGCAACTAATGCAAGTATTCCTGTGGCAATAGGGAAGAATATCGCATTCCATGCAATTGTTGTTTGAGGAAGTGCTGTTGTGTCTGCTGGTAAATCTTTTGGAAGAATGTTATATTCTGTTGTGTCATACTTATCTGTTTCAAACTCTGCTAACGGGAAACAGAAACTTAATATTGAAAGGACTAAAACACCAACTAAGTATAATGTTTGTATTCTTTGTATCATAATATCTTGTTTTTAAAAAACAATAAGCCCAAGAGAAACTCTTGAGCTTACTGATTTATTATTTTTAATACATTCCTGGCATTCCGCCTGGTGCACCTGGCATTGCTGGTGCTTCTTCTTTTATTTCTGAAAGAACGCATTCTGTTGTCAAAATCATAGATGCGATTGACGCTGCATTCTCTATTGCTACTCTTGCTACTTTTGTAGGGTCTATAACTCCACTTGCGTGTAGGTCTTCATAGACTTCTGTTCTTGCATTAAAGCCAAAATCTCCTTGAAGTTCTTTTACTTTGTTTACAACAACAGATCCTTCCATTCCTGCATTGGCTACGATTTGGCGAAGAGGCTCTTCTAATGCTCTGCGTACGATTTGGATTCCTGTTTCTTCGTCTTCGTTTTCTCCTTTAAGGTTTTCTAATGCTGAAATTGCTCTTATGAAAGCTACTCCACCGCCTGGGATAATTCCTTCTTCAAGTGCTGCTCTTGTTGCGTTAAGTGCATCGTCAAAACGGTCTTTCTTTTCTTTCATTTCTACCTCTGAGGCTGCTCCAACATAGATTACTGCAACTCCACCTGCAAGTTTTGCAAGTCTTTCTTGTAGTTTTTCTCTGTCATAGTCAGAAGTAGTTTTTTCAATTTGAGATTTGATTTGACTAACTCTTGCATCGATTTGTTCTTTTGCTCCTGCACCTGATACAATTGTTGTGTTGTCTTTATCAACTGTTATTTTTTGAGCAGAACCAAGCATTGTAAGGTCAGCATCTTCAAGTTTGTATCCTTTTTCTTCTGAAATTACTGTACCACCTGTAAGAATTGCTATGTCTTCTAACATTTCTTTTCTTCTGTCTCCAAATCCTGGTGCTTTAACTGCAACAATTTTCAAAGAACCTCTTAGACGGTTTACAACAAGTGTTGCTAATGCTTCGCCTTCTATGTCTTCTGAGATGATAAGTAAGCCTCTTCCTGTTTGAACTGTTTTTTCTAATATTGGTAAAAGTTCTTTTAGGTTAGAGATTTTTTTGTCGTAGATTAAGATGAAAGGATTTTCGTAAATTGCTTCCATCTTTTCTGTGTTTGTAACAAAGTATGGAGAAAGAAATCCTCTATCGAATTGCATTCCTTCTACAACTTTTACTGTTGTGTCTAAGCCTTTTGCTTCTTCAATAGTGATTACACCTTCTTTTTTAACTTTATCCATTGCATCAGCAATGATTTGTCCGATGAATTTGTCGTTATTTGCTGATATTGTAGCAACTTGTTCTACTTTTTCTTTGCCTTCGCCAATTTCTCTTGAACGAGCCTTTAAATCTTTTATTACTTCGGCAACGGCTTTGTCAATACCACGTTTCAAATCCATTGGATTAGCACCAGCAGTTACGTTTTTGATTCCTGTATTTACTATTGCTTGTGCTAAAACTGTTGCAGTAGTAGTTCCATCTCCTGCTTGATCGTTAGTTTTTGAAGCAACTTCTTTTACTAACTGAGCTCCCATGTTTTGAACTGCGTCTTCCAATTCTACTTCCTTAGCAACAGAAACTCCATCCTTTGTAATATGTGGTGCACCGAACTTTTTATCAATAATAACGTTTCTTCCCTTTGGTCCTAATGTTACTTTAACAGCATTAGCCAAAGCATCAACTCCTAATCTTAATTGTTCTCTTGCTTCTGTGTTGAATATTATGTTTTTTGCCATAGTTTTAATTTTTTAGATGATTGCGTAAATATCGTTTTCTCTCATAATTAGGTAATCAATACCATCAATTGCTATTTCTGTTCCAGAATATTTTCCGTAAAGTACTTGATCGCCTACTTTAACGCTCATAGGTTCGTCTTTTTTTCCTGGTCCTACTGCTACAACTTCCCCTCTCATTGGTTTTTCTTTTGCAGTGTCTGGAATAATTATACCTGATGCAGTTTTTTGTTCCATTTCCGCAGGTTTAATCAAAACTCTGTCAGATAAAGGTCTAACGTTTACATTTGCCATTTCGTTAATCTCCTATTTTGTTTTTAATATTTATAAAATTAATTCTTTGTTTTGTTAAAGGCAAGTTTTGTGCCAAAAGTGTTTTTTGTGTCAAATTGTCATAGAAAATCCTATAAAAATGCCTTTAATTGTTCGTTTAGTGTTTCTATTTTTTGTTCTGCGTCTGAAAGTTTCTTCCTTTCCATTGCTACTACTTGCTCTGGTGCTTTACTAACAAAGTTTTCGTTTGAAAGTTTTTTCATTACCGAATTTTTAAAGCCTTCGTAATATTCTATGTCTGCTTTTATTTTTTTGATTTCTTCTTCTTTGTTTACATTATCGGTCAAAGGCACAAAGAATTCAACGGTTCTTACCATTTTTGCAATAGCTTTTTCAACCTTTTCTTCGCAAGATGAAAGTGTGTCAAGGTTACAAAGTTTGCAAATAATGTCTGAATATTTTTCTATTATGCTTGCTTCTTCTGATTTTGTGAAATAAACTTGTAAAGCAACTTTTTGAGCTATGTTTTTCTCGTTTCGTACGCTTCTTATTGCTGTAATAAATTCTTCAATAAACTCAAATTCGTTTAGAAGTGTTGTGTTTATGTCTTTTATTGCAGGAAGTTGAACTTGCATTATGAACTCGTTTTCTTTTCTCTCTTTTATAATGTGATAAACCTCTTCGCTGACAAATGGCATAAAAGGATGAAGGATTTTCATCACATCTTCAAAAATATCAAGTGTAGCTTCAAATGTTTTTCTATCTATTGGAGCTTGGTAAGCAGGCTTAATAATCTCCAAATACCAAGAACAAAGATCGTCCCATACGAATTTATAAACATTCATTAAAGATTCTGATAAACGATATTTAGAAAAATCGTCTTCCAAATCAGCTAATGTTTTGTTCATTTTTTCTTTAAACCATTCTATTGCAAGGGCTGAACTTTTAGGTTGTTCAATGTCTTCAACAGTCCATGACTTAATTAAGCGAAGTGCATTCCAAATCTTGTTAGAAAAGTTTCTTCCTTGTTCGCAATAGCTTTCATCGAAAGGTAAGTCATTGCCAGCAGGAGATGCAAGCAACATTCCCATTCTTACTCCATCGGCTCCGTATTTTTCAATCAACTCAATAGGGTCTGGACTATTGCCAAGACTCTTGCTCATCTTTCTTCCGAGTTTGTCTCTTACGATTCCTGTGAAATATACGTTTTTAAATGGAACGTCTTTCTTGTATTCTAATCCTGCAATAATCATTCTTGCAACCCAGAAGAAGATAATTTCTGGTGCAGTGATTAAGTCGTGTGTTGGATAGTAATAATTGATTTCTTCATTGTTAGGATTTCTAATTCCATCAAAGACACTCATAGGCCAAAGCCATGAAGAAAACCATGTGTCTAATACATCTTCATCTTGTTTTAAGTCATTGAGTGTGTAATTCTCTGTTGGGTAAAGTTCTTGTGCTTTTTTCAATGCTTCTTCTGCTGATACTGCAACAACAAATTCTCTATTTGGAAGATGATATGCAGGAATTCTTTGTCCCCACCATAGTTGGCGAGAAATACACCAGTCTTTTACGTTTTCCATCCAATGACGGTAAGTGTTTTTGAATTTAGATGGGTGGAATTTTATTGTATCATTCATTACAACTTCAAGAGCTGGTTTTGCTAATTCTTCCATCTTTAAAAACCATTGAAGAGATAATTTTGGTTCTATTACAGCTCCTGTTCTTTCTGAACAACCTACTTTATTGTTGTAGTCTTCTACCTTAAACATTAACTCAGCTGCTTCAAGATCTTTTGCAATTTTCTTTCTGCATTCAAATCTGTCCAAACCAGCATATTGTTTTCCGTTTTCGTTTAAAGTTCCGTTGTCATTGAATATATCAATTGAATCAAGTTTATGCTTAATTCCTAAATTATAGTCGTTAATATCGTGAGCAGGTGTTATTTTTAATGCTCCTGTACCAAATTCTCTATCTACATATTCATCAAATATTATAGGAATTGAACGTCCTACGATAGGGATTATAACTCTTTTTCCTTTTAAGTGAGAATATCTTTCGTCTTCTGGGTGAACGCAAACTGCTGTGTCGCCTAAAATCGTTTCTGGACGTGTGGTTGCTACAATTATATATTCGTCTGAGTTTTCTATTTTGTATTTTAAGTAATATAATTTAGAGTTTTGTTCTTTGAAAATTACTTCTTCATCACTCAAAGCAGTCAATGCAACAGGATCCCAATTGACCATGCGAACTCCTCTATATATTAACCCTTTGTCATATAAATCTACAAAGACTTTTATTACAGAT
>JAGCLI010000166.1 GCA_017647065.1 Bacteroidales bacterium | reverse complement strand
GTTTTGCAACATTAGTCAGTAATCTTTGTAGTTTAGGATCTTCAAGCAATTCACCAGTAGCATAAAACACTTTCCCATTAACATCTGCACCTTGTATTTCGAATTTGAATCCTTTATTCATGTAATCTTTAGCTTTCTCTATATCATTTACAATACCCATTAATTTCATTTTTGTATAGATATGATAAGCTTTTGAGAAATCCTGGAATTCTTTTCTTCGCAAAGAATTGTATGCACATATATGATTGTGAGCAAGTGCTCGTTCTTTTATTGCTCGTTCTTCCCATGTATTTTTAGATAAATCCCCGGATTTTATTGTCTCATAATCACTATAAAATTCTTCAGCACGTTGTTTTACATGGTATTTTGCTATAGTACTACCAATAAATATGCTTTCATAGGTTCCAAATACACGTATGTATTCATTATCATCAACTTTGTAGTAGTTTATTATTTTTTCTACAAATTTCAAATTAGAATCTTTGTGCAAACGAACATATATTGCAAACTTATCTAATTTTCCTTCCCTCTTGCGATAACAATAATTAAATAAATCGATAGCTGTTGAAATATTTAATTTATCATCACCCATTGCTATAATGACATAGTTTAATGTGTCGGCTATTGTTTCAATTTTTTCCCAATAATCAATAGTTCCTATTTTTATATCTTCAAACGACAATAAGTTGCTGTCTTTTAATGCTGGACGTAATGATAAATATGTTCCTTTTTTTCTTTCGATATTATTATCAATCACAGTGCAATGGAACTTGGAGCGTTTACCATCTTCGCCTAAAAATGCTCCATATTCATACAAATATGCTAATGCTTCTTTTGAAGTATCTCCAAATCCTAAAATCAATGAATTGAATGCTGATGTAACAATACCCTCATCGTTATAATCTACAAAGTTTATAGGGTGTTGGTTTTGATCTAACTTCAAGCTTTGTACTGCTAATAATGAAGTATCTACAAGATCTACATACGCTATTTCAGTATTGCTTCTTCCCTCTCTTACAAAAGAAACATTTTCTGCATCTTTATTGGCTTGGCAGTAGAATGAAATATTTAGACGATGATTTTCTACAAATTCACTACGTAGTAATCGTTCTAATTCCACTAAATTGTCATCGTCATTTTCAGATAATATAAAAATAGAGAACTTACTTCCTTTATTTTCTCTTAATAGAGCTCTATATTTTTCTTTTGCAATATTCAATTCTTCATCACTACAATTTTCTTTGAATTTACGCTCTAATTCTTCTTCTACTTTTTCAATTTCTGCACCTGCTAAATAATATTTGTCTTTGCCAAATATATTCTTTAAATGTTTTTCAAAATAATCACTTGAATTTTTATCATTGTTAGTATAAAATACTAGACCATTAACTTTCTCTGACATTTCTATATCTGCTACAGTAATGCTTGATGCAGATAAGAAACTCATGATACCTTCTTTATGAGAATTATGCGAATCTTTTTTTAATTTAAAAAATAGTATTAAATAATCATTCTTTCGTTCAGAGCTACTAACAATATTTGCTAATGATGTAGATATTTCACTAACGCCCCAAAATATAAAAACTTTTTTTGCTTTCTTAACTCTTTTCTTCAACTTGCGTTTTACCATACCTTTGTATAAGAATGTTTGCAATATGAATTCAAGACTTAACGATACTGCCATAAAATGAACAATAGTGAAAGATATCATATACACAACACTTTCATGGCAAGCATGTCGCACTTCTATTAAATCGGAATGAGATGCAAACATTTCAATAGACGATAAGGCTGAACGCAGAAATAGTGCTAAAAGAGAGTCTTTTGTTCCTCCATCATAAAAACCAATAGAATACAAAATAAATCCCAAGAAAAAAACAAAACCCGCCAGTATTCCAAGCAACTTTCTTCTTATAAGAATTCTATTTCTTCCACCATACCATAATGATAAAAGAAGTATTACCGATATTGGTGCTAAAATATTTAATCCAATTTCCATCATACCAATATCTTCACGGCTTAAAGCTTGAAGACTTAACTCTAATTCTTCGCCATGATGTCCCGTTGCTAGTTCATGACTCTTTTGAGATATCGCATTTAAAGTATCAGCAACATGTGCAAGTGTATCTTTCATATATTTTTTATATACTAGACAAATTATTCACATTTTCTTTATGAAAATCAATTGAATACAAATAATAATATGATATAATATAACATATAATTTCTATGCAAAGAACATATTTTTTTTTGAAATATGCAAGTATTTTTTGAAAAATATAGTAAGATATATACCTGTATTTTAAATAACTTTTACGTGATTTATGTGTTAGACAATTCAAATAAAGAATTATAACAAGTGAGAATTGCACAAAAAAAACTTACTAATAAAACTTTAGGGGAATCATCTTTATTTTGCCAAATTTTCAAAACTGAGATTTTGGCAAAATTTTTGATGAAAATTGAGAGAAATTAAGAGGTAATTTCGTGGAATTTGGACTATTTTTTAGTGAAATTTGATTTTGAAAAAATAAAACAAAGAAATAATTTTCTAAAACAAAGAAATAATTTCTTAAAATCAAGAATTATTTTGCTAAAATCAAGTAAAAAATCACACTAAAACAAAGACTTTTTTAGCGTTTTTAAGGCTTTGAAAAGGTTAAGTATTTGATTTTGTGATTTTTAGTTAAGGGTAAATAAATCAAAAAAATGCGTACGAATATTTTTTGTTTGAAAATATCGCACGCATTAGGCGTTAAGTCAAGGGAAAACAATTTTATTTTAGTCTTCAAGGACTATTTCTAAGATTGCTTGTCCGTATTTTTCAAATTTCTTTTGACCAAAGCCTTTGACTTTTAAAAGATCTTCTTTGGTTTTAGGGTGTTTTTTTACTATTTCTTCAAGGGTTGTGTTTGTCAATATGCAAAAAGCTGGTAGTTTTTCTTCTTCGGCCTTGGCTTTTCTCCACGTTTTTAGCCTTTGATATAAGTCATCAAGTTCTAAGTCTTTGTTTTTGGGTTTTTCTTCTTTGATTTCTTTTATTGTTTCAATGAAGTTTTTGTAGGACTTTAATTCTAATTTTTCTCCTATTGCTAATAGTTTGCATTTATAGGAAAGAAAGTTTTTGATTTCAAAGTCTTGTTCTATCAAGTAGTTAAATAGTCTTTGTTTGAGTTCTACTTCTATCATAAATTCTTGCAATAATTCTTCTATGTCTTCTTGTCCTATGTATTCTTCTATCTCTAATTTTGAAAGGAAATAGACAAGTGAAAAGATTGATTGCATTTTATCGTAGAAATATTTGGAGGCTGTTACTGCTCTTTCGTATAGTGGGGTAGTTTCTAAGTTTGGTAGGAAATATTCTATTGCTTTGTCTAATTGTGTTTGAAATCTATCTGCTACAAGAATGATGTTTAAAAGGATTTCTTCGTAATAGTTTTTGATTATAGTAAAGTTATCTCCTATTTCGCTTTTTAGATAAATTTCACTTAGTTCAAAGAGTTTTGCATTGTAGGCTTTGATTTGATTTAGGTCGAATACATCTTTCAAATTTTGTGCATAGTAAAGGAAGTTGTCTTTTAAGAATCCTTTTTCGGTTGGTTGGTTTTCTTGTTGTTCTATATTAAAGTTGTCAATCAATACATCGGTTATAACGGCGTGAGGATTAAAGCGTTTAGAAAGATATAATCCTTCTAAACTCCTACATCTGCTTAGTGCAACGTAGAATTGACCGTGTGCAAATGAGTTATCGGCCTCTATAATTGCTTTTTCAAAGGTTAAGCCTTGACTTTTGTGAATTGTAATCGCCCAAGCAAGTTTCAAAGGGTATTGTGTAAAGGCTCCAATTACTTCTTGCTTGATTTCTTTCGTCTTTTTGTTTAATTCATATTTGTATCTCTCCCACGTATATTTTGTTACCTCTATTCTTTGTCCATCTTCGTCTTTTTCTACTATGATTTTGTTTTCTCCAAGCTCCACTACCTTGCCTATTGTGCCGTTATAATATCGGCGTTTCTCTCCATAAGGTGCGTCATAGTCGTTTTTTAGAAACATTACTTGTGCTCCTTCTTTCAATTCTAAGGTTTCGGCGTTTGGAAACAATCTGCTATCAAATTCTCCTTCAACTTCTGCTGTGTAAAAATATGACTCTGAATCAATAAGCATTAGTTTATCTTCGTTTATCTTGTTCGCTTGATGATTATGTGAGCAAAGAATGATGTAACCTTTGTGGTCTTGTGATAATATTAATGGGTCGTATCTTTTATTTAGGTCTTCTATGATTTCTTGCGTGATTATGTTGTCGCGAACATGATTGAGAATGTTGATAAATTTTGAATCGCTTTGACGATATATGTGTTCTAAGGTTATTGTTTGATAACGCGTTTCTTCTAATACTTTTGCTGAAAAGAAATATGGCGTTTTATAGAATTGAGATAAGAAATCCCATTCTTCTTGTTTTGCTACGGGTGGCAATTGACTCAAATCGCCTATCATTAATAATTGAACGCCTCCAAAGGGTTTGTGTCTTTGTGAAAAACGTAGCTTTCTTAGCAAGGTATCTATTTGATCTAAGACATCGGCTCTAACCATTGAGATTTCATCTATTATGATTAGTTCAAGGCTTCTAATCAAATTCACCTTATCTATACGCATTTTTTTATGCTTTATAGTCCTTCCCGGAATATATGGCATAAAATCCAATTGAAAAAAGGAGTGAATAGTCACTCCTTCGCAATTCAATGCCGCAATACCTGTCGGTGCAAGTACTACGTAACGTTTAAATAATGTATTTCTAAGACTTTTTAAAAAAGTTGTCTTGCCTGTACCTGCTTTTCCTGTAAGAAACACATTGACATTTGTTTGTTCAATGTATTTTCTTGCAAATTCTAATTGAGGATTCTTTTCCAAAATTATTTTCTTGCTATAACTCGTTTCGCAGCCTCTACAATATTGTTTGCCTTTAAGCCATATTTTTCCATTAAAGCATCAGGTGTACCACTTTCTCCAAAAGAATCATCAATTCCTATAAATTCCATTGGTTTTGGATTGTTTCTTACAAGAAGTTGTGCTATGCTTTCGTTCAATCCTCCATTGAATTGATGTTCTTCGCAACCAACTACGCAATTTGTTTTTGCAACTGATTTTAAGATAGCTTCACTATCAAGTGGTTTTATTGTATGAATGTCAATTACCTCTGCACTTATACCTTCTTCTTCTAAGATTTTTGCTGCTTGAAGTGCTTCCCAAACTAAGTGTCCTGTTGCAACAAGAGTTACATCCTTTCCTTCTGATAACACAATTGCTTTTCCTATTTCAAAAGGCATATCTTCTGGAATGAAAACCGGAACTTTTGGTCTTCCATAACGAATATATACCGGTCCGTTATATTCAGCTGCTGCAATTGTTGCTGCAATTGTTTGATTGTGGTCGCAAGGATTCAATACTACCATATTAGGTAACATTTTCATCATTCCTATATCTTCCAATATTTGATGAGTTGCACCATCTTCTCCTAAGGTTATGCCTGCGTGAGAGCCTGCTATTTTCACGTTTGTATTGGAATATGCTACTGCTTGACGAATTTGGTCATATACTCTACCTGTTGAAAATGCCGCAAAGCTACTTGCAAATGCTACTTTACCACTTAAAGCCAATCCTGCTGCGATGCCTATCATATTTGCTTCTGCAATTCCGCATTCTATCATTCTTTCTGGAAATGCTTCTTGGAATAAATCCATTCTTACAGAGCCTATAAGGTCTGCACATAAAGCTACTACATTTTCATTTATTTTTCCTGCTTCTAAAAGACC
>JAGCLI010000012.1 GCA_017647065.1 Bacteroidales bacterium | reverse complement strand
TCACTCGTTTATGGAATAACATTGAACTAATTGATTTGCAACTTCCCGATATAGAAAACTCCAATATTGAATTAAATGATATATTCACTGCAAAGATTAGTTTATTCCTTGGAGAAATATCTTCGGAACACATAGGAATTGAAATGATTATTGCAGATAAAGAAAATAATCAAATAAATGATTATACTCTTATTGCACCTTTTGAATTGATTTCCGCCTCAAACAAACGAGCAGATTATGAAATAAGAATCAAAACAAGTAGGGCAGGGGTACATAACTTTGCTTTTAGGATTTATCCTAAACACCCATTGATGCAAAATCGTATGGAATTACCATTAGTCAAATGGATATAAATTCTAAGATAAAGAAAGACGAGAAAATTTATTTTTTCTCGTCTTCTTTTTTAAAAATATGAGGATTTTCTTTCTTAAACTTTTCTTGGTATTTTTTTATATTTCTTAGAGTGTAACGTGGTATTATGACTTTTGTCAAGACACGAAAAACAAGATAAATAAGAATTAAAAAAATTATTAAGTTCAACATAATCTATTCGCATAAAACAAATAAATCATCTCTTGGATTAAGAAATAGTATAGGCTTGTCTTTTAATTTTTTAAGCACCTTTACTTCTTCTAAACCTTTAATTAAATCAAAGAAACTTTTATTCTTTGTTGTTTGACATATAATTACGCCATAGTTTTCCTTATCTGCATAGTCCAAAGCCTGTAAATCCAATAGTTTTTTTCTATCTTCACTCTTATGATTTGAAGGAATAATATTGAATTGTCCAAGCATTTTTCTCGCAAATGCAAGATTAAGATTTAATTGCTTTTGATAAAAAGCATCTTTATAAGTATGATAAAACAAAGTGATTTCACTACCAAAAAATCTCGCAAAATACGAAGCCCAAAGGGTTTTTTCCTTGCTTTCTCTTGCGTTGTTAAGAGTCAAAAGCACCTTTTCATAATTCACAACACATTGTTTTTGATTGCAAATTAGGTAAGCCGTTCTTGAATTTTCCATATTCTTTAAAAGCACCGTAGGATTATCGGCTTTATTCTTTTGAGTTTGTTCAGGATTACAAGAAGTAACCAATACAACCGCATTGAGTAGTTGTCCTAATTTGCCAATTATTTCTTTTGAGTTACCCTTTAAAGAAATATAAGAATGGAGTTGAGAGTCAGTTATTTTGGAATTTAGTTCTTTTAATTTACTTTCCGCCTCATCTACACCTATTTCTGTTACTAAAGGGTCGTAAATATGTAAAAGAATTAAACCTTTATTTAATATCTTAGCTATTTGCAAAGCATGTTCAATGCAAGAATCGGTGTAATCTAAATTATTTAGATACGCTATTACGAATTGGTCTTTTTTTTCTTTATTTTCGCTCATTTAATACCTATATTCGTCCCTTTGTCTTTTCCAAAACCAAAGCAAAATCAAACCTGCTACCGCTCCTCCTAAGTGTGCAAAGTGTGCAACGCCATCAGAGGTTGTAGAAATACCGTTAAGGAGTTCTAAAACAATGTATCCTATTACAAACCATTTAGTTTTTAACGGTATAAAAAAGTATAAATAAATTGTTGAATTAGGAAACATTGCTCCAAAAGCGGCAAGTAAACCAAAAACAACACCCGAGGCACCTATTGTATTGAGATTATTTAAAAATTCAGAGGTTGAAATTGTTATTCCATTACCAATATTTACTCCACTATAAACTCCATTTACTAAATCAGAGTACATGAAATAGTAAGTTATCTGTTGAGCCAAGGCTGCACCAAGACAAGATACTAAACAAAAGATAATAAATCTTTTTTGTCCCCAAATATTCTCCAAAGTATAGCCAAACATCCATACTGCAAAGAGATTAAAAAATAAATGTGAAAAATTATCATGAAAAAAGGCGTATGTGATATATTGCCAAAAGTAATGATTATCTGAGGCGAAGAAATGTAGGCCAAAAATATCACTTAAATCAATCCCTCTCATTCTAAAAACGTAGGTTGCAAGGAATGCAATAACGTTAATTATTAAAAGATTCTTACAAACAGGTGGAAGAATATTAAATTTCGGTGGTGAATATTGTTGATACATAGTTTTGTTATTTTCTTTATTACTTTTTTAAAACTGATTTTCTATATCTTGTATTGTAAGTTTATGAATTATTTTTTGTCCATCGGCAGTTATTTGACAATTTGGAAGACAATAAAGTTGCGAAAGAATAGTTTGCATTTGATAATCCGATAATTTTTCGCCATATTTTATTTTCAATTTTTTAGATAAACGCATTGCCTTTGCCTCTTGTTTTTCCCCCTCATATTCTTCTTGATACGGAGAGGAAATTATTTCCTCTATAAAATCAATACATTCATCTATGTTTTGAGAAAGTGGTTTTGAAAGAATAAGAAATTGTTTTTCTTTTACATCATATTCTATTTCAATTCCATATTGACGTAAAATAGGGGTAAAGTCGGGAATTTGACAATTAACTTGTGGTGAAAAATTATGAGGATATGGAGTTAGCAAACGTTGCGATTCAACTGCCGAGGCGCTGTTTTGAAGTAATTTTTCATAGATTATTTTTTCCGAAGCACGACTTTGATCAACAAAAGTAAAACTATCTTTTGATTGACTAACTATATATTTGTTTGCAAGTTGAAAAACAAGTGTTTTATTAGGAGTTTGAGTTTCGGTTAGATTCAAAGGAAGTACTATTTGCTCTACCTCTTTATATGATTTTATTTGTGGGGTTGATTCAAAAGGATTAAAACTCGAATTAAAATTAACACTTGGTGCTTTTGGTATTGACGGACTTGCACTTATAGGTGGAATATCTAATGGTTTAGCCGTAAAATCTAATTCATTAGCAAGAGAGAATTGTCCTATACTTCTTTTAGTTGCAGCGTGAAGTATTGCATATATTAGTTTATCATCAAGAAATTTTATTTCCGTTTTTGTAGGGTGAATATTAACATCAATATTTCTTGGATTAACCTCCAATTCTATAAAAAATATAGGGTAAGTCTTTTCTGCAATCAAATTAGAATAAGCCCTTTCTATTGCGTTTGCAAAATAATTATTTCGCATAAATCGCCCATTAACAAAGAAGTATTGTTGGTTTTTAGTCTTTTTACATAACTCCGCTTTACATACAAATCCCTTTACCTTAACTACCTCTATGTTTTCTTCTATTGGTAGAAGTTTTTCTTTAAGATTTGAACCGAAAATATCTATTATTCTGCGTTTTTGATTACCTTGCTCTAAGCGATATTGCATTTGCTCATTGTGATACAAGATAAAACTAACCTCCGTATTAACTAAGGCCACTCTTATAAACTCTTCGTTTATGTGAGAAAACTCTACGCTATCGCTTTTCAAGAAATTTCTTCTTGCAGGAGTGTTAAAAAATATGTTCTTAACAAAAATATTTGTTCCCTTAGGACAAGAAACATCACAAACCTCCTTTACAATTCCTCCCTCAATAATTACTTTTGTCCCTAATTCATCTTCCTCTCGTCTTGTTTGCAATTCAATTTGTGAAATAGAGGCTATTGATGATAAAGCCTCACCTCTAAAACCCATTGTAGTGAGATTCAAAAGGTCTTCGCTTGATTTAATTTTGCTTGTTGCGTGAGGAAGAAAACATTTCTTTGCATCTTCTTTTGACATTCCACAACCATTATCCTTAACTTGAATAAGCGTTCTTCCAGCGTCTTTTACAATCAAAAGAATCTCATCTGCGCCCGAATCAATAGAGTTTTCCAATAATTCTTTTACTACCGATGCAGGACGATTCACAACCTCACCGGCAGCAATCTGATTAGCAACAATTTCACTAAGTACCTCTATTGCCATTTTTCAACGTAATTGAGTAGAAAATATAACAATCCCGTAATTATGGTAGCAATTAAAAACACTCTAAAAAGAGAAGCAGGCTTTCCTATTTTATCTTCTTTTTTTTCTTTCATTGCACTTCTAAAATCAATTCTACGTTTATATGACTCTCCCTCAATTTCGCCATACTTAGCCTTTAATTGTTCCAATTGTTCCTTGTTAGGATCGTAAAATCTTGGCTTATATTCAAATCTTCTTGGCTTTCTTGTTTCAAATAATCCCATTTTATTTTCTTTAAATCAAGTTGCAAAAATATACAATCTTATTCAAAACGCAAAATTCTTTGTTTTTGTTAAATTTTTCTTTGCTTTTTTGATTTTTTTCTTTGTTTTTTTCAAATTTTTCTTTGTTTTTTTTCTTTTTTTTGTATTTTTGTAGATTGATATTAAAATAGGATTTTTACTATATGAACTTAGAAAACGAAAAGATACAAAGAGTCAATATAGAAACGCAAATGAAGCAAGCCTATATTGACTATGCGATGAGTGTTATAGTTTCTCGTGCTTTACCAGATGCAAGAGATGGAATGAAACCAGTACATCGCCGTATTTTATATGCGATGGGAGATATGGGAATGACCTATAACAGCAAGCATAAAAAATCTGCCAGAATAGTAGGAGAGGTTTTAGGTAAGTATCACCCACATGGAGATAGTTCAGTCTATATGGCAATGGTGCGTATGGCTCAAAAATGGTCTTTAAGATATACAATGATTGACGGACAAGGAAACTTTGGTTCAATAGACCTTGACCCGCCAGCAGCAATGCGTTACACCGAGGCAAGAATGTCTAAGATTGCCGATGAAATGTTGGCAGATATAAACAAAGACACAGTAGATTTCACAAAGAACTTTGATGATAGTTTAGACGAACCTACGGTTTTACCAAACAAAATACCATATCTAATGATAAATGGAACAAATGGTATTGCAGTAGGTATGGCAACAAATATGGCTCCTCATAACTTAACAGAATGTATCGATGGAATAATTGCATATATTGACAATAAAGATATCTCAATTGATGAACTTATGCAATATATCAAAGCCCCAGATTTTCCAACAGGTGGAATAATCTACGGATATGACGGAGTAAGAGATGCATTCCACACAGGAAGAGGACATATCGTAATTAGAGCAAATGCACACTTTGAACAAGATAAGCATTCCGATGCAGAACAAATAGTAGTTACATCGGTGCCTTATCAAGTGTGTAAATCTGATATGATAAAACGCCAAGCCTCATTGGTAGAAGAAAAGAAAATTGAGGGTATATCAAGAATAAAAGACGAAAGTAATAAAGATGGTATAAGAATTGTTTACAAACTAAAACGTGATGCAATG
>JAGCLI010000165.1 GCA_017647065.1 Bacteroidales bacterium | reverse complement strand
TGCTGCAAGAGGCTGTGAGTCGAGAGTATGGTCTATTTTTCGCCGTTGCAATTCTCAAATGCAACAATACGAAAACTATGCTATGGGCTTGGACTTAAAAAACCGTATGCCACTTTGGATAAAGCCAGATAATTTACTAAGTGTTCAAGATGTAATGGAGTTAATGCGTGATCATTTTCAAGGAACAAAGATGGATATGACACAAGACTTAGGAGCAGGTCCGTTTAAGTGCCCTTACCGTTGGAGACCAATGGATTTTTCAGTTGATGGCGTAGAATACGTACACGAAAGAGCAATTTCAACACAACAAACAGGCTTTTCAATGGTTATAGAATCAAGAGAAAATATGCCAACTTTTGCAAAAGGATTGATGTGGTTTGGAGTTGATGACACTTATTCAACAGTTTATATGCCAATTTACACAGCATTGCAACAAGTAAGTGAACACCTACAAGAAGGAAATGGAGCAATGATAGAATATAGTGAAACATCAATGTTTTGGTTGTTTAACTTCGTAACAAACTTTGCCTACACACGCTACAATGATATGATAAAAGACATAAGAAAAAAACAAAAAGACTTAGAAGACTATTTCATAAAAGAAGTTTCTGCCTTTGACGAAAAACTACTCATATCTTTCAATCAAAAAAGCTCAGAACAAGAAATAAAAAACTCTATGACATTGTTCTCTAACCATAAAGTAGCATTAACCTTTAAAGAATGGACAAACTTAAAACACTACCTATTGGTAAAATACATTGACGGCAATGTGAAGAAAGAAGCAGATGGTAAATTTATTGAAAATCCTTACAGAAAAGGACAATGCGTTTCTCCTTCACAACCTCAATATCCAGCAGAATGGTATGAAACAATAGTAAAAGACAATGGAGAAATTCTTAAAGTAAAAAAATAAATAAAATAAAAACACAGTTATGACGTATCTTATCATTATTTTAGCCATATTATTAGGCATAATAGGAATTATAGGAGCGATTTTACCCGGATTACCTGGCACTCCGCTGAGTTATCTTGGTATATTAGCCTTGATTTTTCTTCCTAATTTTCCTATAAACTCTACCTATCTTGTTGTAATGGGCGTGATCGCTGTGGCAATCACAATACTTGATTACGTAATTCCAATAATTGGAACAAAAAAATTTGGAGGTACAAAAGCAGGTGTAAGAGGTAGCACGATAGGTCTTGTTGTTAGCATTTTCATTTTGCCATTATTAGGAATCACAATAGGGCCTTTTGGAATTTTTGGAATAATATTAGGGCCTTTTCTTGGAGCTTATTTTGGAGAAATGATAGCTCACAACGACCAAAACGCATTACGCTCTGCCTTTGGTTCGTTTATAGGATTTATTGCAGGGACGTTCATTAAAATTATCTATGGAATAATTGCCTTTATCTTTATAATAAAAGATTGTTGGACATATTTATTTTAAGCAAAAATGGAAAAAATAAAAATACTCTTTGTCTGTCATGGAAATATTTGCAGAAGCCCGATGGCAGAGTTTATAATGAAAGACTTAGTCAAGAAGAAAGGCGTAGAATCTCGCTTTGAAATTGCCTCATGTGCTACAAGTCGAGAAGAAATTGGCAATAGCGTTTACCCTCCTGCAAAAAGGAAACTTGCAGAGCATAACATATCTTGCCAAGGCAAAACAGCACGTCAATTTACCAAAGAAGACTATGATTATTACGATTACATAATTGCAATGGACCGCAATAACATAAGAAATCTCACACCATTTGTAAAAGAAGATAAAGAAAACAAAATTTCTCTTATGATGAGTCATTGCCAAGAGCATAAAGATGTAGCAGATCCGTGGTACACAGGAGATTTTGAAGCTACTTGGCAAGATTTATTCAAAGCCTGCACCTCACTACTTCAAAACCTTCTCGTAGGCTAACCTTACACTTTCGTACATAACCTTACCACAATATTTATAATGCAAGGAAGCAACAAGTCCTTGCATTATTTTATTATCGGGGTGCGTATCTATTCTTATACTATCGGAAGAAAGTTTTGCTTCATTTTCCGCAAAAATCATAAATAACTTACCATACCCCTCTCCTACGTAAGAATCGCTAACGCAAGCTCTATGAATAGTTGCATAATTCTGCGTTTGCAAAATCCATTCTCCTCCTTCAAGGTCGTTATATGCCTTCTCGCCCGTGTAAACCAATGCTCCGTATGCTAAAATTTTTTCTTCCTTACACAAAACTCTACCCACACCATTTGCAATGTCTTGTAAAACGACTTCTTTATTTGGATAACCATTTTGCCATTGAGAAATCCCTGCATTGCCAAGTCTTTTTATTGCACAATTTATGATTTCCAATACATTATCCACCTCATCAAGAGTTGGTTTCCTAAAAACAAATCTTTCTTGATTCATAAAAAATTCAATAAAACTTTGAATTAGCAAATATACAACAAAAAATTTTCTTTATATTTGCAAAAACAAAAAAACAAATTACTATGAAAAAATTGTATCGTTCTAATACAAACAGAAAACTTTGCGGAGTATGTGGAGGTTTTGCAGAATATTTTGATTTAGACCCTACTATAATGAGACTTTTAGTTGTAATTCTCACTCTTTTTGGAGGTGGTGGATTATTGATATATTTAATTTGTGCATTAGTTATTCCAAACAATCCAATACAATAAGCTTTCCGTTTTCGTATTTTATAAGATACGAACGACCTTTCTTTGTTTTAAAAGAAATGTCTTTGTCTTTATATTTTATTTTACACTCTTGACCTTGAAGAGATG
>JAGCLI010000164.1 GCA_017647065.1 Bacteroidales bacterium | reverse complement strand
TTTAGAAGCTGTTGAACCAATTTACACAACTGCCGATGCACAAGAGGCAATGAGTTATTTTGTGTCGGCTCCTTATGGAAAAAGAATTTTTATAGATGAAGATATTACTTTAAAGTTTACCGACAATGGTCATATCCTTGGAAGTGCTACTTGCAACATAACAATAAAGGAAGATGGTAAAGAAATAAAGATTGCATTTACAGGAGATGTAGGGCGATACTCTAAAAGAATATTGCGTGCTCCACAACCTTTTGAGCAAGCCGACTATATAATTATGGAATCTACATACGGAGATAGACTTCATAGCGATATTGATAAGAGCGAAGAAGAATTATTGAAGGCTGTGATAGATACTTGTTGCAAAAAGAAAGGAAAACTTCTTATTCCTTCCTTTGCAATAGGACGAGCACAAGAAATAATTTTTGCTCTCAATAAATTGTGGGAAAAAGGGTTGCTTCCAATGATTGATGTCTATGTTGATAGTCCTTTAAGCCTTAACGCAACAAACATAATGCGTATTCACTCGGAATGTTTCAACGATGAGATGAAAGAATTTATGAAGACCGATCCCGATCCGTTTGGATTTGAAAAACTACATTATATTCGCAGCACAGAAGAGAGTAAAAGACTCAACTCAACTAAAACTCCTTGTATAATTATCTCTGCTTCGGGTATGATGGAGGCTGGAAGAATTAAGCATCACATTGCAAATAACATAGAAAACCCACGAACAACAATTTTAGGCGTAGGATATTGTGCTCCAACCACTCTTGGAAACAAAATTCTTAGAGGAGATAAACACGTTTCTATTTTCGGACACGGATATTATGTTAAAGCAGAGGTAAGAAGTATTGATTCTTATTCTGCACACGCCGATTACGAGGAATTGATTCGTTTCTTGGAGTGTCAAGACAAAGAGAAAATCAAAAAACTAATTCTTGTACACGGAGAAAGCAAAACACAAGAAAATTTTGCTAATACTTTAAGAGAAAGAGGTTATAATAACGTTCATATACCTGCAAAATGCGAAACATTAGTCTTAGAATAATTGCTTATTTTTTTTGTTGTTTAGCATTCAATTCTTTGTTTTCGCAATCCTTTGACAAAGAAAACGACAATCAAATTGGCGATACGGCAGTTAATTTCTCGTTTCTAAACGAAAATGGAAAGAGTGATTTATACCAACTCTTAGAAGAGAGAAAGACAAATGTGTTAGTGGTTTTTTATAGTCCGGAATGTGAGGATTGTCAAGCGTTAAAAAAGAAAATGGCAAAGTCTAAGAAACTAAACTCTTTGATAGAAAACGGCGAATTGACAATTCTTGCTGTTGCTCCTGAGGTTGAGCTCTCGCTTTGGCAAGAATATAAAGACCAAATGCCAAAAAATTGGATAAATTCTTACTGTGAGGACTGCGAGCCTATAACAAAGAGTTATATTTGGACAGTCCCAACACTTTTTCTTATAAGTAAAGACAAAATTATATTAAATAGAGATTTTAAACATCGTGAAAGAAATAAGTATAATTAACGGTCCTAATCTAAATCTTTTAGGACAAAGAGAAGCATCTATATACGGAAGCACAAGTTTTGAGGAATATCTTGAAGTGTTAAAGAAAAAGTTTCCTAATGTAAAGATATCTTATTTTCAATCAAACGTTGAGGGAGAAATTGTAACACAAATACAAAAAGATTCTTCAAAAGACGGAATAATAATCAATGCAGGAGCCTACACTCATACTTCTATTGCGATTGCAGATGCTATTTCGGCAATAAAAGCCCCTGTTATAGAGGTTCACATCAGCAACATATTAGCACGAGAGGAGTTTAGACACAAATCTTTCCTTTCTCCCGTTTGCAAAGGAAGTCTTTTTGGCTTTGGACTCAAAGGTTACGAATTAGCCCTATATGTCTTCCAAAGTGAAAATTAACTTAATAGTTTCTTCACCCTTTTTATAACTTTTCAATTCTGGGCAAAACTCAAACACATCTTTACCCATAACAACATCTTTTGCAGGAATTACCACCTTATTCAAAGCACCACATTGCCCAAATGCACTATCGCCTATTTTTGCTATAAAAGGTGAGAAATTAACTCTTTGCAAAGATGAACAACTCCAAAAAGCCTGATCGCCAACCTCTACTAAACTCTTAGGCAAAGAAAGTTCCATCAATGCAAAACAATTACCAAACGCTAAGCGATCAATGACTTCCAAACCTTGATTAAACTCTACCGAACTCAAAGCACTACAACCAAAAAACGCTTCTCTATCTATGGATTTTACATTATCGGGAATTTTCACAAAACTCAAAGACGAGCAAGACCAAAAACAACGTTCCTCTATTGACTTTAAGGAAGAAGGAAGCAAAATAGTATATAAAGACTTACACATAAAGAAAGCCTCCTTTTCAATATAGGCAACCGATTGCGGAAGAGTCAAATCCACAAGTCCATTACACATATAAAAAGCACGTTTACCAATTCTTATCAAGCAATTAGGAAAAGTAATCTTTTTCACTTCACTACACATATAAAAACCCTCTTCCTCAATAAGCGAAACTAAATATGTTTTTCCTTTTATTTCAACAGTAGTTGGAATAACAACCTCTTTTGAAAGCGAACCCCTAATACCCTTTACACTAACTTGACTTGTACCCTCTATAACGCTAAAAACAAGTCCATTTTCAGTAAGAGTTTGAGCGTTTATACCACCCAAAAACATTAAAAAACAAATAAAAAATACTACTCTTTTCATCTTAAAAATTATTGTTTTGCAAATATAGAAATAAGTCTTTAAATAAAAAAAATAAAGCAAAGAATTAAAAAATTATTTCTTTGCTTTATTTTTTTATTTCTTTGTTTTATTCTATCAAAATCTTTTTGTTTGCAAAGCCTCGTTGTGTTTTTATTCTTACGATGTAAGCACCGCTTTGAAGATTTGATACATCTATTGTTTCAATGTTTTGACTGCCTTGTTTTCTTAGCACAACTTGACCTAAGGCATTATGGATTTCTATTTCTCTTATCTTGAAAGAAGATTGCACTGTTACAATATCATTTGCAGGATTTGGGTAAACATTGGAATATCTATCAACAGTAGCATTGTAAAGCGACATATCAGCACCCGAATCCGTTCCATTACCTAAAGTAGTGTCTGTTTCTGCAAAAATTGGGAACATAAACATTTGACAATCGCTTGGTATAGCGTAAGGATGAGTACCATCTGTATGATCTATATAGCAATAGATAAGCATTCCCGGAAACGGTGATTGATTTTGAATAACAGGATGGTTTTCCCATTCTAACCAAGGATTTGTAGAGTCCTCACCATCAGCATGTCTAGTAAGAGATGGTTGTCCTGTTCTGCATCTTGTGAAAACTACATCATTTATTTGAGTTGAAGTACTAGTAACATCTTCTACTATATAAAATAATCCATTAACATTAACAAGTGAATCAAATGAATATTCTATATAAGAATAATAAGGAGTGTTAATAAAATTAAAATTAGTATCAATATTCACTGATACTATTTCTCTGTTTAACGAATCATTCATTATTTTTAGCTTTCCTTTATCAAAATTTTGATAATGACTTTGAAGCGTATCTAAAACACATTCAATCATACTACCATAAACATCATTTAGATATACAATCAAGGGTAATTTTTTTTCACCTTCTATATTATAAAATTTAGGACAAACGCCTATGCTTACACCTTTTATTGTAAGTATAGTGTCCGTATAACAAGGTTGTGCTCTATCAAGTCTATTAGTCCACCAATACAAACCGCCACCTATTAGCTCAAAACGATAATGATTTTGTACTAAATAATAATAAAAAATTCCATTAGAATCATAATTATCCCAAGTATTATTTTTAAAGTTCAAATCTCCACAATTATATGGTGATAAGAAGTAATCATTAAACACTGTATCTGTTTCTTGTGCTTTTGTTATTGCATTACTAAACAAAATGACTATTAAAATAAATGCTATTTTTTTCATGCTTTTAAATTTTAAAAATAAAATTATGATTTTTCTCGCTTTGATAGGGTTTATTTTAACGATGTTTGCTCAAAGCGAAAGAGAAAGCAAACATCTCTATTTGCTTAAATTAGTCTTGCAAAGGTAGGTTATGCTTGTTGTAACTTGCATAATATTTTTGATTGATGAGGCAAAGGTAAAAATAATTCTTTAAATAAATAAAAAAAGCAAAGAAAAATCATTTTTTTTCTTTGCTTTTTGAAATTATTTCTTTGATTTTTTTTGCTTAAAGTCTGCCTTTTCTTATGTATGTGATAATCAGGCGAAAAAGCATTAGGAAATTATACCATAGGGCTATTGGTGTGCCATAGTGATTGCTCATTATGCGAAATCTTTCTTTGTTGGCTTTCATTATATGTTTGCTACTTAGGCCTCCTGATAGGAATTTAGAGATATAAATATTGGTATTGACTATTTTTTTTGCGTTTTCTATTGAGCTAAGCACCCAATCATAGTCGGCTGTTATGCGATAAGAGGTGTCATACTTTGGTGCAATGCTACGTTTTATGAGAATGGATTGATGACACACTGTCATTCCCCAACGAAATGAGTTTTTGGTGAGTTGTTTTGGTGGAGTGAGTCTTCGGCTGCCTATTTCTTTTTGGTTTTGTGCAAGTATCATTGTATCGCCATAGTAAATATCTACATCGTCTTGGTGGTTTGAAAATATTTTTTCTAAGGTATCGGGAGCGTAAAACATATCTCCTGCATTTATATAGATGAGATAATCTCCATTTGCAAGCTCCAAGCCTTTGTTCATTGCGAAATAGAGTCCGTTGTCAGGCTCGCTTATCCATAAGTTGATAATATCTTGATTTTCTTTTATGACTTGAAGTGTGTTGTCTTTCGATGCTCCGTCTATTACGATGTATTCTATTTCTTTATAGGTCTGCATTCGCAACGATTTAATGGTGCGTTGTAGCATTTCTGCTGAATTGTAGCATACTGTAATGACTGATATTAGTGGTTTTTTGTGCATTATTGTCTATTTTTTATTAAAACGTATTTTATCGCCATTTAGTGTAAATATTCCTTCATCTAACATTTGTCTTATAAATTCTATTGCTTTTTCTCCTTCGGCAAATTCTGTGTTGTTGTTAAAATAGGAGATTGGTTTTTCGCCTTGCAAAAGAATTTCTATTATTTTTTCTTGCAAAGTTAGGACTTTTGTTTGAGAGGAGCGACATAAATCGCATTTATTGCATTTTTCGGTTTCTATGTTAAAGTATTTGTGAATGTATTGTTCTCTACATTTTGCGTTTTCTATGTAGTCTATCATTTTTTCGGCTCTTTGGATTGATAGGTCTTTTAGGGTTTGATAGTTTTTTTCGGATATGTAGAGTTCTTCTTTCTTTACTCTTTCTTGTTGAAAGATTATATACTCTCCTATTGGAAAACGAATGTAGGTTATTATGCCCATTTTTTCTAAACTTTGGAGTTTAAGGATTACTTTTTCGTTTTCCCATCTTAGATATGAGGCTATTTTCCCCTCTTCTATGAAAGTGTATTCTATGTGATTGCACCCATATATTCTTAGTAAGGTTGCAAGTAATGAGGAATAGTCGTCTTGCATTTTTAGTATTGTTCTAAGTTCTAAATAGTCCGATTGTATTTTTACTTTTGAGATTGGATATTCTCTTTGATTATAATGGAGTATGCCTTCTCTTGATAGTATTTTTAAGGTTGAAAATACAGAAATGAAATCAAAGTGATAGGTATAACAAAACTTATTTAGGGAGAAGGATTTTTCATAGTTCTTGCCATCATAGTAGGCTATATTGTATTGAGAGTAAAGTGCGTTGTAGATTTCTTTGATTTTTCCCATTTCGGGATATGACATCAATACTCGCTTTCTTAGATTTCTTACGTCTTTTTCGCTCCAATAGAGTATTGCGTGTGCTTCTTTTCCATCTCTTCCTACTCTTCCGACTTCTTGATAGTACTCTTCTATGCTTGAAGGTAGGTCTAAGTGTATTACAAATCTTACATCTTGTTTGTCAATCCCCATTCCAAAGGCTTTTGTTGCTACCATAACCTTTAATTCGCCTTTTTGCCAAGCTTCTTGTCTTTGTCTTCTTTCATAGTTGCTTAACCCTGCGTGATATTCTGCTACACTTAGGTTGTGTTTTTTTAGTTCTTCGGCATAGATTATGGCATTTTTTCGAGTGGAAACATAAATCAATCCCGTATCGTTATATTTTTTTATAATTTCTATTGCTCTGCTTATCTTGTCGTTATCGTTAAAAACCAAATAGTTAAGGTTTTCTCTTTGGAAATTACCTCTTATGCAATTTTCTTTCTTAAAATTAAGATTTGTTTGTATGTCTTCTATTGTTCGAGGAGTGGCTGTTGCGGTCAAGGCTAAGATTGGCACTTGCGGATAGTTATCTCTAAGCAAAGATATTTCTCTATATTCTGGTCGGAATTCGTGTCCCCATTCCGAAATACAGTGTGCTTCATCTACCACAAACAAACAAGGATTCATTTTCCAAAGATAGTGTTGAAAGACTTGATTTTTTATGCGTTCTGGTGTGATAAAAAGAAATTTATAGTTCATTGTCATTACTTTATTCAAGACTTCATCTATATTTCTATAAAATAAATCTTCGCTAAGACAACATGATTTTATTCCTTTTCTTTCAAGCGAATCGCTTTGGTCTTTCATTAGGGAAATTAAAGGAGAAATTACTATGCATATTCCTTTACTCATAAGAGCAGGTATTTGATAACAAAGACTCTTTCCTCCTCCTGTTGGCATTAAGGCTAAGGTATCATTACCTAAAAGAACTGAGCTTATGACTTGTTCTTGAATTGAACGAAATGAGTCATAAGCCCAATATTTTTTTAGTATGCTTTTTGCTTTTGCAAGCATTTATTTTTCCTCAAAAATGAAGGGTGAATCGAAATCTTTAAACTTTGGCAAGATTTTGTCTTTGTCCGAAAGAATTGGATTTTCTATTTGCCAATCTATTGCTAAGTCTTCATCTGACCAAAGTATGCCCGATTCTGATTCTTTGTTGTAGAAATTAGAGCATTTGTAAGAAAAAACGGTGTCATCTTCTAAGCTTAGGAATCCATGTCCAAATCCTTCTGGAAGATAAAACATATTCTTTTTCTCGGCATCTAATTTCACTGCTTTATATTTGCCAAAAGTTGGCGAGCCTTTACGCAAATCTACTGCAAAGTCAATAACACTACCTTTTATAACTCTAACTAATTTTGCTTGTGCAAAGGGTGGTTTTTGAAAGTGAATGCCTCTCAATACTCCTTTTGAGGATTGAGATTCATTATCTTGCACAAATGTTTGGTTAAAGCCAAGTTGAGAGAGTTTTTCTTGATTGTAGGTTTCGCAAAAGTAACCTCTTTCATCGCGAAAAACATCTGGCTCAATTATTAACAAGCCCGGTATTTCGGTTTGTGTTATTTTCATTTTTTTATCCGTGTATTGCTTTGTTATATGCTGCTTCTATGGCTTCCATTACAGCTTCACTCATTGTTGGATGTGGGTGAATTGTTGAGGCTACTTA
>JAGCLI010000163.1 GCA_017647065.1 Bacteroidales bacterium | reverse complement strand
ATATTTTTTCATAACATTACGAATAGAATCATACTTTGCTGTTGCCCAACCTGCCTCACTTATAGGAGCGTTGTAGTCATAACTTGTCAAATCGGGTTGAATATCACGTTTCTTATCATAATTTGCACCACTTGTAAAACCGAAATTAGTTCCTCCATGCACCATATAAAAATTGAAAGACACATCATTTTTCAAATAATCCTCTGTTTGACGTGCAAGACTTGAAGCATCGGTTTGAGGAAACGGCTCTGCCCAATGAGATAACCAACCGGAATAAAACTCAGCCACCATATAAGGCCCTTGGTTATTATGATATTTATTGACAACCCTTTTCAAATTCTCAATATTGCTTTCACCGTTTGCAGTAGGAAGAGCATTAGGAGTGCTACCACCCTCGAATAACCAACTACCATCGGAAGTAAACATAGGAACATCAAACCCCGCATCAATCAATTGCTGTTTTATCTTTGCATTATAGGCACGATGCTGTTCTAAACTAATGTCTGTACGTTGAGCAACGTAAGAACCAAATTCGTTTTCGCATTGAATCATTATGATAGGACCGCCTTTTGTGCATTGCAAATGACCAACTTCCTTGAAAAGTCTTTCAATATAAAGCTTAGTATATTTCAAAAATTGCTCGTTGTCGCGGCGAATTTCCATGCCTTCAATGTTTTGTAACCACCAAGGATAACCTCCAAACTCCCATTCGGCACAAACGTATGGTCCGGGACGAAGAATTACCATTAAACCCTCTTCTCCTGCAATTTTTATGTACTCTGCCAAATCCTTATCACCCTCAAAATCCCATTTACCTTGTTCTTGCTCGTGCCAATTCCAAAAAACATAAGTAGCAACAGCATTTAAGCCCATTGCTCTCATCATTTGAAATCTATGACGCCAATATTGGTGTGGAATGCGCGAGTAATGCATCTCTCCCGAATAGATAGGAGTTGCTTTGCCATTCAAATAAAAATCACCATTCTTGATTTCAAAAGATTTATTCTTTTGAGCAAACAATCCGAGTGGCAATAACGCCAAAAATAGTAAAAGGTAAGATAACTTTCTCATATAAAAATTCTAATTATTTTTTATCGGTTGCAAAATTACCGCTTTTTTTCTTTTTGCTATCTTTGCACCTATGAAAAAAATAGTAAACTTAATAATTTTCCTCTCAATTATTTGGGGAGCAAAAGCACAAAAAACGCCCCTTATGGGTTGGAGTTCATGGAATGCTTTTGGAATTGAAATTGGAGATAGCTTGATTCGTTCGCAAGCAGATGCGATGATAACACTCGGTTTTGCCGAAAAAGGATATAGATACATTAACATTGACGATGGATTCTTTGGAGGACGAGATGAAAACGGAAGATTGCTCCCTCACCCTAAGCGATTTGCAAACGGATTAGCCCCTTTGGTGAAATATATTCACGCTTTGGGATTGAAAGCAGGCATTTACACCGATGCAGGAGCAAACACTTGCGCTTCATATTGGGCAAATCCTAAGGATAGTCTTGGAATAGGAGTAGGACTATATGGGTATGATAAGGAGGATTTAACAATGTATTTTGATGAACTCGACTTTGACTTCATAAAGGTGGACTACTGTGGAGCAGAGGCAAGAAACAATATTGATAGGCTTGACCTTGACGAAGAAGAACGCTTTAAACAAATAGCAAAGGCAATAAAAGAGGTGAAGAAAAAAGACGTTTCGTGGAATATTTGTCGATGGGCATTTCCTGGAACGTGGGTTACGGACCTTGCCTCTTCGTGGAGAATGAGCGAAGACATATATTTAGGTTGGGAATCGGTCAAAAGCATAATTTCTCAAAACCTTTACTTGTCGGCATACGCAAGTTTAGGACATTATAACGATATGGATATGTTGGAAGTTGGCAGAGGAATGAGTGAAGAAGAAGATAAAACACATTTTGGAATGTGGTGCATTATGTCATCACCTCTTTTGATAGGTTGCGACCTTAATAAATTGAACGAAACAGCCCTTTTGCTTTTGCAAAACGAAGAACTAATTGCATTGAATCAAGATAGGCTTGGTTTGCAGGCATACGTAGTGGAAAAAACAAATGATTGCTATATATTGGTTAAGGATGTGGAGGAATTATATGGAAAGAAAAGAGCAGTAAGCATTTATAACCCTTCGGATAGTGAGAAAAAAATCAGAGTAGAGTTTGAGGCATTGGATTTGTTTGGAGAAATAAAGGCAAGAGACTTGTTTGAAAAGAAAGATATAGGAGTTTTTGAAGATTCTATGTTGGTAAGCTTGCCGGCACATAGTTGTCGCATATATGTTTTTGACGCAAAAGAGAGAAAAGAAAGAAAAATATATGAGGCAGAAACTGCTTGGCTTTCTGCTTATCAGGAGTTGGAGGATAATAAAAGTAAAATTTCGGCTGTTTACAAAGAAATGCAAGGAGTTAGTGGAGGTGCGATAGTGGAGAATTTGGGAGAGGAAGAAGAAAACGACTTGCAATGGAGAGCGGTGTATAGCGAAGAAGGTGGAAAATATGAGATGAATTTAAGCTATCTTTGCAATCAAGAGAGAAACCTAAACATAAGCGTAAACGGAAATACGATTGAGCAAATTACTCTTAATGCAAGTGGTGAGCAAAAGACGAAAAAACAAAGCTTTGAAATAGAATTGGAGAAAGGAAACAATGTAATAAGACTCTATTCAAACAAAGGCAAGATGCCTGATATAGATTGCATGGAGCTTAGGAAAAAAAGATAGAGCAAAAAGCGTGAAATCGTAATTGACTTCACGCTTTTATGTTTATCTTATTTGCTTTTGGAAATGGATGTGAAATTTAGATTTGAGAAAAAAGTAGAATCTTCCCCTAATTGATTGCTAAGTTTTTTTCTTGCAAGGAAGATGCGGCTTTTTACAGTGCCGATAGGAATGTTGAACTTCTTTGCAATTTCGCAATATTTGAAACCTTGGGTCATCATTTTGAAAGGTATTCTTTGCTCTTCGGGTAAAGTGTTGATAAGTGTGAGAATTTGAGAGTATTGAGTGTTGTGGTCTGCTTGATAAATGACATTGCTTGGAATATTATTAACCCAAGGAGTAGAATCTTCTTTTGTTATTACGGATTGAATCCTTTTGTTTTTTCTGTAATTGTTTATGAAAGAGTTTTTCATTATAGTGAACAACCATGCCCTAAGATTAGTGTCTTTTTGATAGGCTTTTTGATGTAGAATGGCTTTTAAGAAAGTCTCTTGGACTAAGTCTTTTGCTTCATCTGGGTTGTGTGTTAAAGAAAAAGCGAAATTTTCTAATACACCTTGCGATTCCACTAATTGTTCTTCAAATATTTTATTTTTCATAATGAATAAATTTAAAATAGGTTTACAATTCATAAATTGCAATTATCGTTCCCAAAGGCAAAAAATTATGAAAAAAAATTATAATAAAATATAATTAGCAGAAAATCAGCGAGAAAAAATTTCTAAAATTAAGTTTAAAAAATAAACGAAAAAGCGGATTTGTCCCAAAAACGGACAAATCTTGTGTTTTTTGTTCATAAAACGGACAAATTGAAGGTGTTTTGCTATTTTAATCTTTGCCTTAGAGGTTTATCGTATAGTTTTAGCAGAATAAAAGCAAGGATTATTGAAATAATTATTACAAATAGGGCTACGGGATAGGTTTGTGATAGGGAGTATTGCTTGGTTTTTATTAACCATTGATAGAATAGGTACATTATAGGGTAGTGTATTATGTATAGGGGATAGGATAATTCTCCTAAGGTTTGACTTAGTTTTGATTTTTCTTGACTTGATGCTCCTATTGTTAAGATTAAAGGAAAGATTGCTATTATGCAAAGCGATTCGTAAATGCCGTTGAGGTTTATTGCTTTGAATGCAGGAAGGTAAGGAACGGAAAGAGTCGCTATTAGAAGAATTGAGGATAGGAAAAATGGATAAGGTAGTTTTATTGCTTTGAAACAACGAGAGATAAGCATGCCTAAGGTGAAAGGAAATAGCATTCGTAGCATTCCTCCACAGAAATTGATTGTGTCAAAGGTCCAACCTACGCCTAAGTTGCCATATCCCGAAAGGTTTCCTATGGTAAATATACTGTGAAGTATGCCTAAGAGAATTACTAAAAGGGTTAGGAGTTTGGTGCTTAATCTTCTAATGAATAGGGCATAGAGTATGTTGCCTATGTATTCAAAAAATAAGGACCACATAGGACCATTGAGCGGGAATAGTTCACCATTTCCTCTTACTTCGTTGAATGAGCCTGGTAGTGCAGGAATCATAAAACAGGTTAGTAGGAAAGTTATTATTGAAATATAAAAAGGAATCGTATTTCCACTCCATTGCATAGAGCCTCCTATGAGAAAACATATTAATCCAATGAATGCTCCCATTATTAGCATAGGGTGAAGACGTATTAAACGGCGTTTGAAAAATGAAACGGTAGTCATTTTGTTCCATCTGTCGTGATAGGCATAGTTTATAACGAATCCTGACAAAAGGAAGAAGAAATCTACGGCTAAGTATCCGTGATTGAATGTTTTTATTAAGCCATCGCCTGCTTGATTGGTGATTTGTGCAAAGGAAAAACCTTCAAAAATATGATAGCAAACAACAATAATTGCAGCAACGCCTCTTAGAGCGTCAAGAACTTGATAATGTTGTTTTGAATCGGTCATTTAATTATTTCAATAGGTCTTTTAATGCATGGATTTGATGGATAGAATGTATATCGCTTCCTACTTGATCATAGTAATTTTTGGAAAGAAGCCACTCTGCTTTTTTTTGTGCAGTTTTTCCATACATTCCTTTTAGGGAAAGGAGATTTAATTGGAATTTTATGCCGTTGGCTTTAAGTCTTATGTAGTCGTTATCTTCCATATAGGCATATCGCTCAGGGTGAGCAAGCAATGGATAGTAGCCTATGGAATATATTTCTTGTAATGTTTCTTCTAAGTTTAATGGAGGGTTGAAATAAGAGGTTTCTACAAGTAAATGATTTTTTAATTCGCCGTGAGGTAAGAGGTCTTTGTTTGATAGTCTTTCGTTAAAGACGTTGTCTATCATGTATTCGGCTGCTAAATGTAGTTGAATTTTCCCTTTGTAGGCTTGTTTTAATTGAAGGAATCTTTCTTGTAAAAAGTTGGTTTGATTTGGTATGTCTTCCATGATGTGAGGAGTACACCAAAGGGTTTCTATGCCTAAGTTTTCTAATTCTTTTAGGATTTGAAGGCTTTCTTCTAATTGTTGAACTCCATCATCTACACCATAAAGAATATGAGAGTGGACGTCAGATTTTTTATCTAACAATCCACTCTTTTTTAATTTGCTTTCTTTACTGAATAATTTGCTAAAAAGATTTGTCAAGTGTCGTAAGAGGTTTATTTGTCGTTGTTTGAGTAATAGCTTCCGTAACGGTAACCATATTTATAGCCGTATTTGTAACCATACTTGCCATATTTACCACTATCTTTTTCGGTTCCGTTAAGTATGCAAGACATATTTTTAAATGTTCCATTAACATAGTGATTTTGTAAATCGCCTAACATACTTCTTTCTAATAGCCCTGCTCGGATAACAAAGATTGTTCTATCTACACTCTTTTCTATGATATGTGTGTCTGTTACAATTTCTATTGGAGGACAGTCTACAATAACGTAATCGTATTCTTTTTTGAATTTTTCAATCATTGTTTTAAATAAGTCTTGTGATAGTAATTCGGCAGGGTTAGGTGGAATTGTCCCTACAGGTAAAACGTATAGTGAGTTATAGGTTTTATCTTTTACTACAACATCATTTATATCTGAAATTCTTCCTGCTAAGAAATCGGAAATACCTAATTTTGGAGCTCCTGCGAATTGAGATGTCGAAGCGTGGCGTAAGTCAGCGTCAATTACTAAAACTTTTTTGTTTTGAATAGCTAAGGCTATTGCTAAGTTGATAGAGATAAATGATTTACCTGAACCTGGATTGTATGAAGTAAGAGCAATTGCGTTTGTATTATTTCCTTTTACCACAAAATCCAAGTTGGTTCTTAAACTACGGAATGCTTCATTTACAATATCTCTACTTCCTGCTTTAACAACGATTTTATTGCTTTCTTCTTCGGTTTTTTTCTTCAAACGTGCAAATCCTGTACGTTTAGGGAAACAATTAGGAATTTCTCCTAAGAAAGGAAGGGTTAAGTTTTTTAAATCTTGTCGTCCACGAACGGTTGTTGTTAATAATTCTTTAAGAACAATTATCGCCAAAGGAATAGCAAAACCTATAATAAAACCTACGAATAAAATCATAGAGCCTCTTGGTGATACAGGAAAGAGACTGGCTCTTGGTTGTTTGATTATACGAGTGTTGTAGGCAGTAAATGCTTGCGAAAGTTCGTTTTCTTCACGTTTTTGAAGAAGATACAAGTACAAAGATTGTTTTACGGCTTGTTGTCTTT
>JAGCLI010000162.1 GCA_017647065.1 Bacteroidales bacterium | reverse complement strand
CTTAGAAGGAATGTAACGATAAAGTAAAGTCCAATCTATATCTGCATAGAATATGCTTTGTTTTATATCCCATTTCTTGCAAAGGCCAGGACGTAGCATGCCAACTGTTGCAATAGTTTTCTTGCTGTCTTTTGCTACGTATGCCAAAGCATAAAGATATGATTCGTTTTCTATTTGTTGAAGTTCAAAACGTGTCATATTAACTCTAAGTTCAGAGAAAATATTCAATAAAATATTCTTTAAATAATAGAAATCTTCATCAACTCTTTTTGCTTGCCAACTTTCAATGCTCTTACCTGTTGTAAGCATTGCAAGATGTTTGTGTTCGGTATAGCGTTTTGTGATTTCTGGATTCTCAAAACTTTCAATATTTTTTTGATAACAATTACCAAACTCAAATAATCTTAAATCAGAAGTCTTACGATTTATGTTATAGGAAATAGTTTCTAATTGACCATAAAGAAGAGTTTGTCTCATTTGTCCAAGGTCTTTGCTTAGAGCATTCAATACTAAGACAGAATTTTCTTGTGGGAAGTCTTTGTTGTTTTCATAGTAAGAAACCTTTGTCAAGGAATTGTTCATTGTTTCGTTAAAGCCTTTTGCAGCTAACATATCCGAAACAAAGGCTTGTATTTTCTCCGGATTAGGTTTCGCAGCGGTAGAAATACAATTTTTCATACTTGAAGAAATCTCTATATTGTTGTATCCGTAAACTCGAAGTATTTCTTCAATCAAGTCGCACTCTCTTGTAACATCAACTTTGTTAGTAGGCACAATTGCAGTCAAACCATCTTCTCGACAAATAGTAGAGATGTTTAGTTTGTTCAATATCTCTTTTACTATTTCTCTGTCTAATTTTTTGCCAATCAAAGAATCCATTCTTTCAAACGATAGTTCTATTTCCTTAGGCTTTATTTCCTCTGGATAAACATCAACTATTTGAGAACAAATCTTGCCTCCTGCAACTTCTTTGATTAAAAGAGCTGCACGTTTCAAAGCATAAAGAGTAATATTAGGGTCTGCACCTCTTTCATATCTGAATGAAGCATCGGTTTTCAAACCATGATACTTAGCAGCCTTACGAATCACAACCGGATCAAAGTAAGCACTTTCAATAAGTACATCAGTAGTTGTTTCATTCACGCCACTATCCAATCCACCATAAATACCTCCCATGCACATTGCTTCTTTACTATTGCAAACCATTGCTTCTTTGCCGTTAAGTTTTCTTTCCACTCCGTCAAGGGTAACAAAAATGCTGTCTTTTTCAAGAGCTTTGACATTTATTTGATTTCCTTCTACTTTTGAAAAATCAAAAGCGTGAAGCGGTTGTCCAACTTCCATCAAAATAAAGTTAGTTACATCGACAATGTTATTAACAGGTCGCAAGCCTATCGCTCTTAAACTATCTGCTAACCATTTTGGGGATTCTTTTACTTCAACTCCTTTTACTACAACGGCACTATATCTCTTGCAAAGATTAGTATCTATGTTTATTTCAATGTTTTGTGAGGTTTCTTCTACTTTAAAATCTTCTACACTTGGAATATTTAAGGTCTTTTCTTCATTTAATTGACTTTTTAGTAAAGCAACCAAATCTCTTGCTACACCAATGTGAGAAGTTGCATCGCTACGATTAGCTGTTAAGCCAATTTCAAAAACGTAATCTTCTTCAATATTGAAATATTCCTTAGCAGGAGTTCCTACTTTTGCACTTGGGTCTAAAACTAATATGCCATTGTGATTATCACTCAAACAAAGTTCTTTTTCTGAGCAAATCATACCCTCGCTTGGCTCACCTCTAAGTTTGCTTTTCTTTATTTCAAAACATTCTCCGTTTTCTTCATAAATCTTAGCGCCTATTGTAGCTACAATTACTTTTTGACCTGCTGCAACATTTGGAGCCCCACAAACAATATTCAAAGGTTCTTCTCCACCAACATTAACCTTTGTTATATGTAAGTGGTCAGAGTTAGGGTGATTTTCGCAAGTTAATACCTCGCCTACGAAGAAATTTTTTAATCCACCTTTAATGCTTTCAACCAATTCTATATCTTCTACTTCTAAACCACCGAAAGTTAAAAGATTTGCAATTTCTTCTGCCGATACATTAGTATCAACATATTTTTTTAGCCAATTATATGATATTTTCATTTTGCAATAGTTTTTATTTGATTAAGGTCATTTCATCAACAAGATGAGATGCACCAGCAAATTTGTCAATTATAAATAAACAATAACGAATATCCAAAGATATGTTTCTACATTGCGAAGGATCATACATAACATCACTCATTGTTCCTTCCCAATTTCTATCAAAGTTAATACCTATTAGATTTCCGTCTTTATCTAAAACAGGGCTTCCTGAGTTTCCTCCTGTTGTGTGATTGCTTGCAATAAATGCAACAGGCAATTCTCCATATTTATTAGCATATTGACCATAGTCCTTATTATTATATAGTTGTTTTAATTTTGGTTCAACAACATAATCATAAATTTCAGGATTTTCTTTCTCCATAATACCTTCAATTGTAGAGAAAGCCTCATATCTAACAGCATCTTTTGGCGAGTAAGTCTTTATGTTACCGTAAGCAACTCTTAAAGTAAGATTAGCATCAGGGTAAAACTCTTTCTTAGTGTCTTTCTTCATTATTCCATCTACATAAATTCTGTAAAGACTATCAACCTTATCATCATAAAAAGCCAATTCAAATCTATCTTTTTCCATATATTGCATCCAAATAGGAGTAAATAGTTTAAAGGCAGGGTCTTTTTCTAATTTTTTTATATTCTTCTTTGAAAAATTTTCAAATACTTTGGCGGCCTTTTCAGGAGAAGTTAATAAAGAATTTTCATAAACATAATCAAAATAAGCCTCTGCATTATCATTATAGTCTTTCTTTACAATATCTCTTAACCAAGCATAATTTTCTTTTGCATAATCATTATAGAAAATAGAC
Organism: Bacteroidales bacterium; assembly: GCA_017647065.1. GTDB lineage: Bacteria > Bacteroidota > Bacteroidia > Bacteroidales > P3 > Onthomorpha. The sequence continues at coordinate 1,597 of JAGCLI010000162.1, read as the reverse complement.
ATTGCTCTAACAAAAATTTCCTTATCCACTCTTCGATGATTTTTATAATCATTAGCATAATGCTTCAACAATTCGGCATAGAACTTTAAAACATTATTTCCAAGACTTGCCTCATCGCTACTTGCGATAACAACTCCAAGTTTTCTTACTTGAATCATCAGATCAGAAGCAAACACTGCTTCGTTTAAATAGGTATAAGACATATTTGCTCTCTCCATTTCAGCATAAGTAGCCTTTAATTCCGAAAGGACATTTTTATATTTTGCATTGTCTTTTGCCCAAGCGTTAAACTCTTTTTCAAAAGCTTGTTTCTTCTCTATTGCGTTTAATCTTTTCAATCCCCTTACTTCTCCTTGCCATTTTTTCCAACCGTTAGCAACCGAAGCAACCTTTGAAGCATAGCGTAATCTTTGAGCAGGACTTTCATTCATTGCTCTATTATATACATCAAGTCTTGCAGTTCTTAACTTAATTCTTGTTGGGTCTTCAATGTTTTGAACATAGTTTACCGCATCAGAGGTAAGAAACTGTTTAGTTGTTCCAGGATAACCAAACACAAAAGTGAAATCTCCTTCCTCAACACCTTTTATATTTATCTTTAAATGTTTCTTTGGAGTATAAGGTACGTTGTCTTTTGAATATTCAGCAGGTTTTCCATCTTTATCTGCATAAACTCTAAACACAGAGAAATCTCCTGTATGTCTTGGCCACATCCAATTGTCAGTATCTCCACCAAATTTACCAATATTTGAAGGAGGTGCACCAACTAAACGAACATCTTTAAACACTTCATTAACATACATGAAATATTGATTACCATAATAGAAAGGTTTAATCACAGCAGTGTAGTGATTGCCCTTTGTTGCTTTTTCTTTTACTTGTGCAATGTTTTTTTCTATCAATTTTTGACGTTCAGTTTCCGACATATTGTCTGCAACTCCGTTCAACACTTGCTTAGTTACATCTTCCATATATACCAAACGTGTAATAGTTAGTCCTTTGCAAGGAAGTTCTTCTTCTCTATTCATAGCCCAAAAGCCATTTGTAAGATAATCTCTTTCAACCGTAGAGTGAGAAACAATAAAACTATAACCACAATGATGATTTGTTAGCAACAAACCTTGGTTTGAAACAAATTCTCCTGTACAACCAGTTCCAAACAACATAACTGCATCTTTTAAAGAAGCGTTGTTTACATTATAAATATCTTCTGCACTAATACGCATTCCATTTTTTTGCATATCAGCCTCTTTGTTTTTCAATAAAAGAGGTAACCACATTCCCTCATCAGCAAATAGATTTGGCATAATCATCAAAACTGCCAATCCAAGTAAAAATAACTTTTTCTTCATACTAAAAAATCTAAAATCTTAACTTGCAAATGTACAAAAAAAGACTTGATTATGCATAATTTTATTTAAAAAAACGGGAATAATATATTTGTTTGCACTAATACTTTCTATTATCTCATTGAAATTATCTATAAAACAAACATACTTCTTTAGTGCATAAGCAGGTAAAACACATTACACAATAAACGTAAGCACACAAAAATTGATAGTTGAATAACATTTAACAATCAAATAACTCAAACGAG
>JAGCLI010000161.1 GCA_017647065.1 Bacteroidales bacterium | reverse complement strand
GGATTTTGTTTTACCTCTTCTAAAGCTATTTCCGAAACGGTTTCTGTTGCAGTTTCTTCACTTACGACTTCTTCTACAATAGTTTCTGTTTGAGTTTCAACAGGTAGTGCTACCACTTTTTGAGTTTTTGGCTTTATGTAAACAGATAATTTTTCTGAAATAGGATTCATAAACTTATAGTCTTTAAGCCAGCCAAAATAATGAGCAGCTACCAATCCACCACAAGCCAAAAGCAAGAACAAAAGAATAAATAATATTACTAAAAGTGCTCTTTTTTTACGTTTTTTCGCTTTTTTCTTTTTCTTCTTTTTGTCTTTTTCTCTTTCTATTTCTTCTGTGTATTTTTCTTCTTTACTTGCGTCTATTATTGCTTGTGCCTTTGCTCTCAAATCTTCATCAGCAGGTTTTATATCTTCTATTTCAACCTCTTTTTCTATTTCTTTAAGTTCGGTTTCCTCTGCTTTAACCTCCAAATTAACTTCTTGCTCTACCTTTTCTTCTGCTTTAACCTCTTCTTGCTGAGTAAAGACAACCGCTTCCGTATGTTGAACAGTTTCTTTTGGCAATTCTACCTCAGGTTTTTCTTCTTTGATTTGAATAATCACAGGTTCATCTTCCACAATAGGCGTTTGGGCTTCTTCTTGCTTTACCTCAGGATCTATTGTATGGATTAAATCAATAGCTTGGTCTGAATTATCAAAAGTTTTCACATCATTAAGCGGAGCAAATGCAAAAGAATTATCCATAAGGTTTAATTTTTCGCTTGCTTCAAAAACAATGTTACCATAAAAGTCCTTAGAAAGTGAGCCTAACTCTCCTATCTCTACTTTTTTCCCACTTTCTATTTTTTCTTTTACTGATTCTGAATATTGTTTTATCCAAACTAATGCCGTTTCGTGAGAAATAAATTCTTTTTCAGCCATACTCATAACAAAATTCAAATTGTTATTTTCCTCTGATTTAAAACTTAATTTACGGCAAGGAGGTCTTATTTCACCTGTAAGAGAAGAAATTCTTGCTGATTGTGTAGAAACATAAAATGTTCCTAAGCCTACCAATTCGGCACAATCGTTTTCTTTTAAAAATTCGTATAAATTTACTGCAACATTCATATTTTATTTTCTTTTTTTTATCAAATCATTAACTCGTTTTAAGTCCTCTGGCGTATCAACTCCTATGGATTCAAAACACGTATCTTTAATTCTTATTTCAAAACCATTCTCTAACCAACGCAATTGTTCTAAACTCTCTAAGCGTTCTAAGTTTGATTTTTCTAATTGAACTATTTTCTTCAATACATCAAAACGATAAGCATAGATTCCTATATGTTTTGAAAACACACCTTGACTTAAAGCCTGTGAAAGTGAAATATCACGAGTAAAAGGTATTGGACTACGAGAAAAATACAATGCTCTATCGTTTGCAGAAACCACCTTAACAACATTAGGGTCTAAAACATCTTCTTGATTATCTATTTTCTTTGACAAAGTCGCAATCTCCACTTTTGGAGAGTCAAAACAAGAAAGAATTAAAGCTAATTGTTCCTTTGCAATCAAAGGTTCATCTCCTTGAACATTGACAACAACGTCATATTCCTCTCCGATAGAGTATAATTTCTGCACAACCTCCTCGCAACGCTGAGTTCCACAAGAGTGATTCTCACTTGTCATCATTGCAATGCCTTTCATTTCTTGCACAGTCTCAAATATTCGCTTATCATCGGTTGCAACAACAACCTTATCAAAAAGATTAGAAGAACAAACAGCATCATACACCCACATAACCATTGGTTTACCATTCAAAAGAGCCAAAGGCTTTCCTGGAAATCTACTACTTGCATAGCGAGCGGGTATAATTGCTATTGTTTTCATTATTAGAATAAACCGTTTATTTCAGCGTTAATACTATCTACTACAAATCCTAAATCTTTTGGATTATCGGTAATATTCAAATCATCCATATTTATTATAAGTTTTCGATTTGAATATTGTTCTATCCAAGAATTATATCTATTGTTAAGAGAGGTAATGTAGTCTAAACGAATAGAACTTTCGTATTCTCTTCCGCGTCTTTCAATTTGCTTAATCAAAGTAGGCACTGAGGCTTTTAAGTAAATCAATAAATCAGGTGGAGTGATGAAACTTTCCATTAAATCAAACAATGACTTATAGGTTTCAAAATCTCTTGTATTCATAAGTCCCATAGCATGTAAATTTGGAGCAAAGATATAAGCGTCTTCATAAAGTGTACGATCTTGCACAATATTATCGTAAGTATTGCGAGAATCTATTACATATTTGAAACGCTTATGAAGAAAATACACTTGCAGATTGAAACTCCATCTACGCATATCTTCATAAAAATTAGCAATATAAGGGTTATCGTCCATTTGTTCATAAATAGGCGTCCACTTAAAATGCTTTGCCAACAATTCTGTAAGAGTTGTTTTTCCGCTTCCAATATTTCCTGCAATTGCTACGTGCATACCTCTGTTATATTAAGGATATAAAAACATAATTCTTGCAAAAATACAAATAAGTTATTAAAACTCAAAAAATAGCAAAAAAAAATTCGCTCATTTATTGAGCGAATTTCTATTTTAATTCTCTAATACACTCACCATACTACTTGAAGTATTGCCTTCTTGCTGCACTTTTATTTGCACAGGTATTCGTTCCTGCAACTCTTCTACGTGAGAAATTATTCCGACATTCTTTTTTAGTGTTTTATGTAGCACCCCAAGTGTTTCTATTGCCGTTTGCAACACATCTTTGCTAAGAGTTCCAAACCCTTCGTCAATAAAAAGTATGTCAAGTGAAAGTCCTCGTCCAATATCACTAAGAGCTAAGGCTAAGGATAAAGAAATCAAGAAACTTTCTCCTCCTGAAATTGTTGTAGCAGGGCGAAGCGTATAGCCGTTGTAAGCATCTTCTAATTCAATTATAAAACTTCCTGGTTTAACCCTTAGTTTGTAGCGATCGGTTAGGCTTCTTAAATGATAGTTTGCTGAGTTTATTAAATTTTCTAACACGTAACTTTGTGCAATCCTACGAAATTTTCCTCCCGTTGAGTCACCTATCAAAATATTTAACTTTTCCCATTTCAAAAATTCTTCTTCGGATTGTTTCAACTGCTGATTTAAGTCTTCTACTTTTTTAATGTTTTCTTGACAAGTTTTTAATTCTTGCTCCAAACCGCCTTTTTGTTCGCTTATTTCTTTTAGTTGTCTTTCTAAATCTAATATATTTGCGTTGATTTGTTCAAGATTTTGATTTTCTTCAATCTTAGGTCGTTTTTCTTGATGTTTTTCTTTACGTTTTTCAACGTTTTTTTTATCTGCGTTAAGAGATATTTCTTGGTCTTTATAAAATTTTATCCATTTTTCTATCTCTTGTATCCTATTTTCTTCGACCGTATTGATTATTTCCAACTTTTCTCTTGTAAAGTCTTGATTTGCTTGCAAAAAGTCTTGAATTGATTTTTCTAACTCTAAATTTTCGTTTTTAATAGAAGTTAGTTGAGAGAGTATTCGAGTCAATTCCCCATAAAATTTATTAACCTTATTTTGTAAATCCTCAACTTGTGAAGATGTTTGAGTGATTTGATTTTTCCACTCAGGTTTTTGTTTTAATATATCTGAAAGTTGATTTTTAATATTGTTGCATTCATTTTCTAAAATTTTAAATGCATGACTTAATTGAGTGGATTCGTTGAACTTTTCCAAGATTTGTTTTGCGTTTTCTTCTTCTTTTTTCAAATCATATTGTTCAATAATCTCTGTATTAAATCCACATTGTTTGCACAAGTTTGCTATTTTATTTTCGCAATCTTGAATACTATTATCCTTTTCTAAGGCTTCTTTTTCTTGATTATAGATTTTTTCTTCTGCGTTTATGTTTGCTGACAAAGTGTTTATTTCTTGCTGAATTGCCTCATAATTCTTTTTGGCTGTTTCATAGTTTTCTTTTAACGTATTTACAACTTGAAACAAATCTTCTTCTATCGGCAAAGAGTTTTCTATCTTTTGTAAACACACAGGGCAAATATCTCCAAGTTTTAGGCTTTGTCGCAAAGTTTTTGCAAACTTATCTACGCTGTCTTTTTGCTTTTCATATAGTGTTTTAGCGTTTTCAACCTCCTTTTCAAAGGCCTGAAAACGAGGATTTAAGACTTGTGAAATTTTTTCTTTGTTTTTTTCAATTTTTTCTTTGCTTTTTTCAATTTTTTCTTTGCTTTTTTCAATTTTTTCTTTGAAATATTTTTTGTTATCTAAGAGTTGTTTTAACAAAGTAATATTTTGAATAAAAAGAGCTGTTTCTTGCTGATTTTTTTGAGTCGATAAATAGGCATTTATTTCGTTTAATTGATTTTGTTTATTTGCTTTTTCTGCCTCAAGGTAGCGATAACCTGCAACAAAACTTTGATAACTTTTGTTATACTGCAAAAGTGTTTCTTCAAGGCTTTTTATTGTTTTAAGGTTTTTTTGTTGTTTAGAAATATTGTAGCGAACCTCTGTTGTGTTTCGCCATATTTGTACTTTTTTATCTTTACTTTTAAAATCTTCTCCTTGTACTATTTCTTGATTCTTTTGATAGGCTGATATTATTTTTTGATATTCATTTTCTATTTGTTGAGAGGTTTCAATCCATTGGCTTTTGGCTTTTTCGTTTTCAAGATTTTGTTTAAAACTCTTGTATTGTGTATCAAAAAGTAGAAGTTTTTGTTCTTTTTCGTTTAATTCTTCTTGAGTAATTTGAGGAAATTGCGAAAGAGTTGATTGCAATAAATTTCTATTTTCTTTTTTATCTTTTGCAATTTCATATATCTTTTTACCAATTCTTGAATATATATCAACTCCTGTTAGTTTTTCTAAGATTTCTGCTTTTTCGTTGTCTTTACTATTAAGAAATCGTGTAAATTCTCCCTGAGAAAGCATAACGGTTCTTAGAAATTGCTCGAAATCCAAGCCAATTATTCTTTTTATTTCTGGTTCTATTTCGTCTAATTTTGAATAGGTAAAATTTTTTGTTAGGTTTGTTAAGCATCTTTTTTTATCTTGCAACTTTCCATCAATCTTTCCGTTTGCTCTTCTGCAACTCCACTCGGCTTGATAAGAGTTTTTATCATTTCCTATAAAGGTTAAACAAACATAAGATTCGCTTGTGTTTCTTCTCATCAACACTCGAGGATCGTTTACACTCACTTCTTTATCTAAATCAGTTATTGCACCTTGTATTTTAGTGTTTTTTAATCGTGGAGTAATGCCATAGAGTGCCAAACAAATACAATCTAAAATTGTTGATTTACCACTGCCGGTTTTTCCTGTGATTAAAAATATTCCACTATTAGATAATGGTTCTGCATCAAAGTTTATTTCTGCGTTTTCTATTGATGCTATATTCTTAATGGTAAGTTTTTGAAATTTCATACTGATTTATTATTCGTTTTGACTCTCTTGATTTATTATTTCTAATACTTGATTGAAGGTTTCCTGCATTTGCTCATCAAATTCAACGTTTGAGTATTCTAAAAACCTTCTTGCAATATCTATTGGTTCTTCTTGTTGAAATTCTGCTATGGTTAATGGTGTGATTTCGTTGATTTGAGTGTTTTTTCTTTTGGTATTGATGTAGCAAAATCTGCATTTCTTGTTGGAAACAATGCTTTTGATTTGATATTCTACTTCTGAGGGCAAAATATCTTCGATTTCTATATTTAATCGAATGTATGCTTCAATCTCATCGGGAAAGTTTATCAGCAACTCTTTAGCATCTTGCCAAGATGCAAAACCTTCGGTTGGTAAAGAAACGAGTGGATGAGGATTTTCTATCTCTATGGTTTGTATTTGAGGCACTTGATTGTGTTTTTCTATCTCTACAAGCGTTATGGAATGAGAATAATTCTCGTCAAAACTGATTGGAAGAGGTGTTCCGCAATATCTTACTTTTTCTTTGGCTTCATCTACAAATTGTGGTTTATGAATATGTCCTAATGCTAAGTAATCATACCCATCTCCTATGCTTTCTATACTTATTGCTTCTATTCCGCCTACTATTTTCTCATCTGCATTTTGATGAGAAGTGAAATCGCAACCAAAAACAGTAGTATGTGCCGAAAGAATAACAGGTAAATTATTTGTATTACGCTTTGCAACTTCCGAAAGCAAAGTTTGATAGAAATCCTCTGGTATATTTCTTTCGTAAGAGTATGGTATTGCTATTACAAATCCTTGATTTTCTATTTCTATTATGTGTTGAAAAATATCGTTTCTATTGATTGAGCCTATTGTGTGGACGTTTAAAGCTTGCCAAGGTAGGCGAAAAATTTCGTGTTTTATTGCACTGTCGTGATTTCCTGCTGTGATAATGACTTGCATCTTTGGATTTGCATTATGAATACTCATTATTGAGTTCGCAAATAGGGTTTGAATAGAGGAAGACGGCTGAGAGGTGTGATAAATATCTCCTGCAATTAGAAATATGTCTGGTTTATGATCTTGAACTATTGATATAATTTGTTCTAACATTGATTGTTGTTCTTCACCTCTATCATTATTGTAAAGAACATGTCCTAAATGCCAATCGCTTGTGTGTAAAATTTTCATTATTTTAGAGTTTGGATTTCACAAAATTACAATAAAAAACGCGAACAAAGGTTTTTTGTTCGCGTTTAGTGTTATTTTTTATTTTTCTTTTATCACGGATTATACATATCTTTGTTATAAAAGTCTAATATCTTAATGCAACTCTCTCTCATTTCTTTTGCAGGAGAGGAAGGATTGATTTCTACTGATCGCGAATAACTATTGATTGCATCTTGCCAATTATTTCCTCTTCGATATGCATTTCCTAATACATAATAAGCAACATCTTTATTTTCTTCTTGAGTATCTTCAACCAATGTTTTCAAGAAATCTATTGCTTGTTCAATTTTATTTTCGTCTAAAAGCGTTTTGGCTTTTTCTATCTCTGCTATACTAATCATTCTCTTAGTTATAAATCATAAATGTTCCTTGTTCTCTTTCCAAACGATTAGGTGCATCATTGTGTCTATACTGTACGCTCCAAGTATAAACGCCTTGCATTACAGGTTCGCCTTTATATGTACAATCCCACGCATCTTCAATGTCGTTTGTTTGGAAAATCATTTCTCCGTAACGGTTAAAGATTTTCAAATCATACTCAATTATATTGTCTATCCAAAGACGGAATCTTGCGTTATCTGGATTGTTGTCGTGAATATAAACTCCTGTTGGTGCCCAAAGGTGATGTTCTCTTTGAACTCTAATAAAGGCTGATGTAGTATCGGAACAACCTAGTGGAGAATATGCTGTTAATTGAATATCATAACGAAGTGTTGTGTCAGTTACTGGGAATACGTGAACAAACTCTGCTTCGGTTGAAGTTGTTCCATCACTTAATTCCCATTCTCTTGTAGAGTTTCCACTCGATACGTCAGTAAATATAACAGTTGGGTCAAGGGCGTCAATCACACTTGGATTAAATCTTATAGCTGCCGAAGGTGTACGTTGCACATTTACATATACTGTGTCGGTTGAATGACAATTTATTTGATTGTAAGCATGTGCTACATACATTGTTGTTGCACTCGGTTTAACTGTGTAGTTTGCTTGACTACCTCCATTAACCGACATATCTTGTGGTACACTTTCCCAAATATATCTTGTAGCGTTTCCATTAACTCCTATTTCTGCTTGATCGCCTTCGCAAATTGACACGTCTGCTGTACAAACTACGTTAGGGGCTGACTCAACTACAACTGTAGCGCTATCTAATCTTTCGCACATTGCAGGAGGTAATTTTACACTTACATTATATTGTTGAGTACTTGCAGGATTCACTGTTATGGATTGAGTAGTTTGCCCTGTACTCCATTCAAATAAACAATTAGGTAATGAAGAATTAACAGTAAGAATTGTAGATGTTCCTTCACAAATATTCATTGTTCCTACAATCTCAATATCTGGTGCATCATTTACTGTAACTAAAATTGAATCGCTTGCTGTACAACCAAGATAATTAGTCTTTGTTAGTGTAATGTAACCTGTTGATTGTGGAGTTGTTTGAATTGTATCTCCTATTTGTCCTGTAGTCCAAGCAGATTCTCCTTCTTCTTCGTTCAATACGTCTGTTAGCGTGATTTCTGTTCCTCTACAAATAGTCATGTCATCATTTACTTGAACATTGAATGATATGTTGTAAATAGTTACAGGATTACTCATTCTTTCACAAACAATTACTCCGTTTTCTTCATTGATTACCTCGAATTGATAAACAACCGAGTCTTGATTTGCAGTGTTTACTCTTGTGAATGTACTTCCTATGTTTTCTACTTGTTGTGGTAATACCATATTGTAGCGTGTTCCTCCACTAAGTTGGAAATTTACTTGGTCGCCTCTACATACTTCGTTTGTAGCAGCAGTACTTCCGTTGTGAGTTACAACAATTGGATCAAGATCTATTGGATAATAAATAGCGGTTGAGTCCGAAATATTGATTTCATTTCCATCTGCACGATAAATTGTTGCTTCTGCAAAATATCTTGTAGGACCTTCTTCAATAGTTGGATTAGCAAAAAATCTACCTTCTGCATCTAACGAAACAGGTATCATAGGTGCATTGAAATCTGTTGCACTTCTTTTGTAAACTGCATAAGATTTTTCCAATTCACTTGCTGCACGTATTCTAAATGCTTTATTTTGCACTTCCCATCTTGCATTGTTAAGTGTATCTACCATACATATTTGTAAATCATGATTTTGTATTCCCAATGTTGCTAATCCACCATCAATACCTTGTCCCCAAGGTTGACCACAGTGAGGCTTATTTAGCAAATAAAACTCTATTGTATTGGAACTTTCATATAATACCGCCATATTTGTAGATTTTTGATCTCTACAGTCAAACATTGGAACTTGATAGTAAGAAAGAATCATTTTTCTACAAGGATACTCTCCAATTACTTGAAAAAATACTTGACCATTGCCACCAGAAAAAATAATATCATAGTATGGAACCATAATACAATTCTTGTATCTTTGAGCATTTGGGAAAGGTCCTAAATCGTCTTGACTATAAGAACAATTCGAACCCTGAGCGTATACAGTTCCTATTCCCTCTTTAAAAAACGAAATTAAACCATTAGAACCTATTTGACAATTTTCGTAAGTCTCTCCAAAAAAGTCAAAAGTAAAAGGAATTGCTGCTCCTGGTGTTGCATAATTCAAAGAAACCACACTTCCCCAATTATCATCTCCTGTAAGACCCGGTACTTGTATCCCTTCATTAAAAGGACATGGCGGATTAAATGGAATTTCTTCCCAAACATATGGAGATTCGTTTGAACCAGGATTAACAAAGTAACCCGGAGCAAACACAACTACTGTTAGCGTATCTTGAGGGAAATCACAAGTTAATTGAATCCCGTTATTATACTGCGTACCCGTGAAATCAACAGTATCAAAATTTACTAATCTTTTTATTCCCATATCAACACAACCTTGTCCCTTTGCAATATTGGTTGCAAACATTAAAAACAAGGCAACAAGAATTAAATAACTCTTTCTCATATTTTAATATTTTTTATTTTTCTTTTACTATTAGCGTACAAAAGTACAAAAAAACATCTTATTGACACTATTTTTCTTTAAGTTGTTTTCATTTTTTTCAAAGTTTTTCTACAAAATCTTCTTGTAAGTAAGAAAAAACTTTGATTGCTTTTTCCAAATTATCAATCGATGTGATGTTTAAAATCACCTTATCTTCTTGTTCAACAACCTTACTTTGACTTGGATAGCTTTGAACATAGGAAAGAATTCTTTCAACGGCGTTTGATTGAAAATTAAAGGTTATTGCCATTTTATTTTGTTTGATAGAAATCTTCTCTGCATAGATTTTTTTTGCTAACATGCGAAGTTTGACAATCTGAAACAACTCTAAAGTTTGCCAAGGAATCGTTCCAAATCTATCAGTTAAAGATTTAATTAACGGTGCTAAATCTTTATCATCTTCCATTGAGTCTAACTGTTTGTAAATCTTCAATCGTTCAACCACATTTGTGATATAATTATCTGGTATAAGGATTTCCAAATCGGTTTCAATAACACATTCTCGTTTTGTAGCATCTTCTTGTATTTGTCCGCAGTCTTGACGAATTTCGTCCATTGATTCGTTGAGAATTTTATGATATGTCTCAAATCCTATATCGGAAATAAATCCACTTTGTTCGGCTCCAAGCAAGTTTCCTGCACCTCTAATATCTAAATCCCTCATCGCTATTGCAAATCCACTACCTATTGCTGAAAACTCTTCAATTGCAGAAAGTCTTTTATGTGCTTCGGGAGTTAAAAGATAAGACTCAGGAGCTATAAGGTAACAAAAAGCTTTCGCATTGCTTCTTCCGACTCTTCCTCTTAGTTGATGAAGGTCTGAAAGTCCATAATTTTGTGCGTCATTTATTATAATAGTATTTGCATTCGGTATATCTAATCCATTTTCTACAATTGTAGTTGAAACAAGTATGTCATACTGCCCTTCAATGAAGTCAAGCATAACTCTTTCCAATGCTTCGCCTTCCATTTGTCCGTGTCCGACAATAATTCTCGCCTTTGGAACAAGTTGATGCAAGGTTTGTGCAATTTCATGTATTGTTTGCACTCTATTATGCACAAAATATACTTGCCCTCCTCTTTGAATTTCAAAATCTATTGCATCTCTTATGAGTTCTTTATCAAAGTTTATCACTTGCGTGTTTACAGGTTGGCGATTTGCAGGAGGAGTATTTATTATAGAAAGGTCTCTTGCTCCCATTAAAGAGAACTGTAATGTTCTTGGAATAGGAGTTGCCGAAAGCGTAAGGGTGTCTATATTTACTTTTAGCTGTTTTAATTTTTCTTTAACGCTAACTCCAAATTTATGTTCTTCGTCTATGATTAGCAATCCTAAGTCTTTAAACTTTACATCTTTGCCTACAACTCTGTGAGTGCCTATAAGAATATCTATTTTGCCTGATTGGAGGTCTTTGAGTATTTGATTTTTTTCTTTGGTTGTGCGAAAACGATTAAGATAATCCACCCTACATGGAAAATCTTTTAGCCTACGAGAAAATGTTTTCCAATGTTGAAAGGCTAAAATAGTGGTTGGTACTAAAACAACTACTTGTTTGCTATCGCATACTGCTTTAAAGGATGCTCTTATTGCGACTTCTGTTTTTCCAAAGCCAACATCTCCACACACAAGCCTATCCATAGGGTGCGAAGATTCCATATCTCGTTTTACATCTATTGTTGCTTTTAATTGATCGGGAGTATCCTCATACATAAAGGAGGCTTCCAAAGAGTTTTGAAGATATGAATCTGCCGAAAAGGCGTATCCCTTTGTTGCTTTTCGTTCTGCGTAAAGTGCTATTAAGTCTTTGGCTATGTCTTTAACCTTTTGCTTTGTTTTGTTTTTGAGTGTCTGCCATATTGTAGAGCCTAAACGATTTAATTTAGGAATATTGGCTGTGTCTTTTGAGGAATAACGACTGATTTTATGCAAAGAATGTATTGAAACATAGAGTGTATCATTTCCTTTAAAGATTAATCGTATTGCTTCTTGCTTTTTCCCTCCTTTATCTATCTTTGCTAATCCTGCGAACACACCTATTCCGTGATCTATGTGAGTTACGTAATCGCCGGGAGTAAGACTAAGAAGGCTTTCCATAGTTATTTTTTCTTGTTCTTTGCTTCCATCTCTTAATTTATACTTATGATAACGATTAAACAATTGATGGTCGGTAAAAAGTAATAGTTTATGATCGTTATCAATGAATCCTTCGGCTATTGAGCCTTGTAAAAAAACGGGAGTAGTGATATTTCTATTTTTTGCAAACTCTACCAATACTTTTTCTACTCTTTCTTTTTGCTGAGCATCAAGAACACAAAAACATGTTTGATAATTTTGCTCTTGTTTTTGCTCTAAGCAATCTATAAGCATAGGAAAATTTGCATTAAAAACAGGTTGTGAAATTATATCAAAAATCAAAGGATTTTTTTCTTTGCTTTGGAAATTTTTTCCTAAGAAAAAAATTTTTTTTTCTTTGATATAATTTAATAATTCTTTGCTTTTTATAAAGGTATCGTTAGAGTTTTGTTTTTCTTCTATTTGCATTGTTTTCGCAAGACACAAATCTGCTTGATTTACCCAAAGAATTGTTTTGTCATTAAGCCATTTTGTAAACGAAGTCTTAGTGGTTTGTTCTTGCGAAAGGGTAAAGTTTGGTAATATATTAAAGCTTTCTTTTTCCTCTATTGAGAGTTGAGTCAATACATCAAAGGTTCTAAGACTATCAATAGTGTCTCCGAAAAGTTCTATACGATATGGATTCTCTTGAGAAAAGGAAAACACATCTATTATGCCACCTCTGATTGAATATTGACCGGCTTGATAAACTAAGTCGCTTCTTTCAAATCCAAAATCATCAAGAACATCTATCAATTGATCAATATTCAGCTCCTCATTCTTTGCAATTGTAAATGTTTTCTTGTTAAAAGATTTTTTATCGATTGTTTTCTCGCAAAAAGCTTGTGGATAGGTTACAATTATCTTTGCAGTAGAGAGAGAAAGTCTTTCTAATATTGCAGTACGAAGAAGAATGTTTGCATTATTTAGTTTATTGGTATCGTTTTCGTGAAAGAAAGACGACGGATAGAAAAGAACGTGTTTTTCGTTATAATCAATTTCCGAATCGTTGTAGTATCTTTCTAAATCGTTATAAAAGTATGCTGCTTTTTGTTTATCTTCAAAAAGAAAAATATGAGTGAAATCCTCTGTTAATTCACAGACAACAGAACTTATAAGCGAAAGACTTGAACCCGAAAGTCCTTTTATATAAACGGGTTCTTTGTAATCTTTTATGTTTTTTACAATTTCTTGTACTTTCTCAGAGCGAGAATATATTGAACTAAATCTTTTCATAGGGCAAAGGTATGCGTTTTTTTGTTATATTTGCACTTTAATTATTTAAAAAATAAAAAAACATGATAAAAATTCCTCCTTTTCTCAAATCAGGTGATAGAGTTGTCATCTTGGCTTCTGCAAGAAAAATCTCAAAACAAGAACTTAACGATACTATTTCTTTATTAGAAAACAAAGGACTGAAAGTTTGCTTAGGAGAAAGCATAAATGCAGAAGAAAATCAATTTGCTGGAAGCGATGAATTAAGAGCAAGAGATTTGCAAAAGGCGATTGACGATAAAGAAATAAAGGCTGTGTTTTTTGCAAGAGGAGGATATGGAAGCGTAAGAATAATTGATATGGTTGATTTTTCGCCTTTGGAGACTAATCCTAAATGGTTGATTGGTTATTCTGACGTAACAGCAATTTTAAATCACGTTTACTTTAAACATTCTGTGGCTTCGCTTCACGCTATTATGCCGGTGAATATAAAAAGTGAGATTTACTCTTCTTCTTCAATAGAAAGTTTATTTAATCTTCTATTTGGCAAAGAATTTTCTTTCTCTTCAAAAAGCGATTTCGTTCAAAAAAACTGCAAAGTCAGTGGAAGAATTATCGGAGGCAATCTTTCGGTTCTTTATTCCTTGCTTGGAAGTGAGAGTTTTAGTCAAACCGATGATTTAATTCTTTTGATTGAGGATTTAGATGAATATCTTTATCATATAGATAGAATGATGCAGGCTTTGAAACGTGCAGGAAAACTAAAAAACTTAAAAGCTTTGCTTGTTGGAGCAATGACACAAATGCACGATAACACAATCCCTTTTGGCAAAACGGCATATCAAATCATAGAAGAGACAGTTAAGCAATATAACTACCCTAAAATTTTTGGTGCAAGCATAGGACACATTGAAGAAAGAAACAACGCCGTTATTATTGGAGGGGAAATGGAGGTTGAAGTAAAAGATAACACAATTATCACAAAACAATTATGATTGGAAATAAGATATTAGGAAATTTAGGCGAAGACTTAGCTTGTGATTTTCTTATAAAGAAGGGCTATAAGATTTTAGAAAGAAATTTTGTGTGGAGGAAAAACGAAATAGACCTTATTGCAGAAGATGAAAGGGAAAGATGTATTGTTTTTGTGGAGGTAAAAACAAGAAATACCGATTATTTCATTCAGCCTTTTGAGGCAGTGGATTTCAAAAAGCAAAAAGCAATAATAAAAGTTGCGAATGCCTACATACGCAATCGCAACTTAGATTTAGAAGCAAGGTTTGATGTGATTTCAATCATTCAAACAGAACAAGGAACTCAAACCTTGGAACACATTATTGGTGCTTTTGAACCTTATAGTGCTTTTTAATATTGTTCTTCTTTATT
>JAGCLI010000160.1 GCA_017647065.1 Bacteroidales bacterium | reverse complement strand
TAAGTTATGGAAAGTTTCAGCACCCATTTGAAGAGCGTGAGAGAATGATGTTGCTCCAACAGGCATTACCATAAATTCTTGAAAATCTATACTATTGTCTGCGTGAGAACCACCATTTAAAATATTCATCATAGGAATTGGAAGTGTTCTTGCATTTACTCCACCAATATATCTATAAAGTTCTTGACCTGTTTCCATAGCAGCTGCTTTTGCACAAGCTAATGAAACACCTAATTTTGCATTTGCTCCTATTTTGCTTTTATTTGATGTTCCGTCTATTTCAATCATACGTGCATCAATTGCAGATTGGTCAGCAACTTGCATTCCACGCAATTCATCTGCTAATGTTGTATTAACATTTTTAACAGCTTGCAAAACGCTTTTACCTAAGAAATAACTTTTATCTCCATCTCTTAATTCGCAAGCTTCATGTACTCCTGTAGAAGCTCCTGATGGTACAGCTGCTCTACCAAACGCACCTGCTTCTGTATAAACTTCAACTTCAACCGTAGGGTTACCTCTTGAATCGAGGATTTGTCTTGAATGAATTCCAATAATTTGAGACATCTCTTTTTCTCCTTTAATTAAAAATTATAATCTACTAAAAAATCAACTGCAAAAATAATTATTTTTTCTTAGAAAACAGCAACTACTGCTTACTAATTTTCATTATCATACAAAAACTTATAATATTTCAACCCTGTATCCTCGTCTTCGCCTTGCTCTATTCTATTTCGCGAGCCGTGAATATATACTGTAAAATTTTTATCTAACTTTAAAATACTACGAAAACCTCTTTGACCTTTTCTAAAGGCTTGTTCCGAAATTGTAAAGTTATCCGTAAAATCCATTTCAAAGTCCTTTTCGTAATTATTCTTATAATCTTCAAACCTTTCTTGAAGTTCGCTATTTCCTATAACATTTTCCGCATATTTATTCACATCAAACTGCTTATACTCTTTCATATAATCAGCAGTTTTAGTTAATAATTCTGCTTGATCTGCCTTACTCATTTCATATTCCGAAGGCAAAAATTCTGTAACAAACCCCCTGCAAAGATTTATTGCATGTTCGGTATTAAAATAAGAATCATGTCTTGCTCTAAGTCCTAAAAAACCATCGGTCCAATAAGCAGCCTCGCCACCTTTATTTGAAACATCTACAACTGTTGCAACAAAACCTTCTTCAGCCTCTTTATTAAAGATAATACAACCTTTATCTAATTTATTTATATTTATTCCGCTTTCACTTTCTATTTCAAATCCCTCTCCCTTTGGAAAAACTTTTAAATAAGTCTCTTTATTTTCCGATTTAAATATACCGATTGCATCAACCAAATCTCCATCTATAAAACATTGAGAAAGATAAGTAATATACAATTCACCCGATTTGATATTAGGATGTTCACTTACCTCATAAAGCGATTGTGCCAATTTTACACTTTGAGAATACAATTCATTTTTATCAGCAAAAATATCTCTAACACACTGATAAACCAAATTATGTTCTACTCCTGCTTCCGAAAAAAGATGATAAGTTTGAGGAGATTTAAAATTTGAAGTAAAATACTTTAACAAAACTCCACCTATTTCTCCATGAATCATAAAAGGTGCTGGCGAAATTTTCAACGGCTCATTGTTTGTTTTATTACCAACCCTATGAACCACCATTTTTTCTATTACTGCATCATCACAAGTTATCATCTTAATTCCCCCTTTGTTGTTTATTCCACTTTATTAAATTCTTATTATAGCTTTTTATAAGATATTTAAACCATTTATCTTCTCCATATTTATCCATCAGTCTATTAGATTGAGCGATTTTCTCATTTCGTTTGCTTTCCTCTAATGACATCATTTTTCCTAATTGTTTTTGTATTTTCTTTGTGTGACGTGCCTTATAACCAAAATCTTTTAAAGCAGCCAAAGCTTCAACACCTTGTTCATATTGACGATATTTCATCAAGTTTTCAATAGTATTGATTGCTAATTGATCATTCCCAAATTCGTAAATTATCTCTCTTATAGGCTTGTGTTGCACACTCATTTCTCTTAGATTGTGAAGAACATAAAAATTCTCCAACGCTGCATATTCTTTTAAATATCTTGCAGTGTCACCATTTTGCAATAATTCATCAACACTTTCTTTTGTTTTCACATATTCCAAAGGTTGTTCAATTTGTCTTTTTAACGCTCTTAGTCTTTGCTTATTCAGCCTACACTCACTACTACCTTTTATTTGCATTCCTATATTGATGTACTCCTCTGCTAAATAAAAATCATTTTTTCTAATACAATCCAACACATTATGCACCATTACATCTACCTCTTCTTGTTTCTTTTGACAAACTCTTTTGTCTATCGCTCTAAGATAATTGTTCATTATCTTAACAACAACACTATCTTCTTTCATTTTATATTTATCAAGCAGAGCCTCTGTAATAGCAACTAAGCTATCAGCAGTTAGAACATTGTCTTGAAATATCGCATATTCGGCTTTATTCATTCTCTTTGCCGTCACCTCTCTTATTGCAGCAATATTTTCTTGCGATAATTTATCTTTCGATTTAATATTTGGCAATTCATTAGTTTGCTCTAAAAATTCAACAGCCTTCGCTTGACTATTAACCTTTACATAAACAAACTTATCCTCTATTTCTTTTATTTCTTTTTCTACATTGGTAGTTGTGTCTTTTACAAATTCAGGATATTTATCGGCATAACCAGTATTTGGAGCTGCATTTTCCAAAGAATCTAACACAGGATCAGAAGTAGAAGTTGTACCTTGCATCATAGCAATTTGCTTCAAAACATCTGTTTCATAATCCCCTCCAAGCATAGAGGCTAATTCTTTTGCTTTATGAATAAGATCTATTCATGCCTCATTATTCTTTGCTTCAACCAATCCTTTTGCAGTTGCAAGATAATTTCCCACCACAATCTTAACCATATCATCAAAATCAGAAGTATCAGTAATCTCTCCTCTATTTCGTTGAAGATAATCATAGGTATTAACCAAAAAATCTCCTGCCACCTTTGTTTTTTGTTTATCTACCGCAGTTTTTGTAATCTTTATATGATCTTTATAAATACCATTCTTACATATACTAATGTTTTTATCAATTAAGTTTGGCTTACAAATACTCAACACATCATTTTTACAATAAGACTGCAACTGCAAAAGAATATCCTCTGCCTCAGAATACTTTCCTTCTTTAATAAAAGCCAAAGAAGTAATAATATTTTTATCATAAGCAAAAGCTAAAAGAGTTTTACAAAGCTGACTTTCTTCTTGACTAATATCATTATTTTTCAAAATACGAGACAATCTATCGGTTGTCTTGCTTACCTGAAACGAATCCAAACTTATCTTTGCCAACTCATAGTTTGCCATTACATTCATTGAATCAGCCTCAACACTTTTCAACAAATAATTATAAGCCTCTTGCTTTTTATTATTCAAATTAGCAAAAACAGCCTTTTTATAATACCAATCACTCATTCTTGGAATCATAAACTCAACTATTTCCTTATTTTGATCAATAAGAAGTTTAAGTTCAATATTTTTTGCATAAATATCATTATCAAAATTATTGACTTGTTGTTTTTTTGCAAACTCCTCAGCTTGTTCTAACTGATATTTATAAACCGACATCAAATCAAAATTCTCACTACTTATAGAAGAAATAGTTTTAATGTGTTTATTGTACTGAGAAATAATATCTTTTTTTGTAGAAGGAGATAAAACTTGTGCCGATAGTCCACAAAAAACAAGCACAAAAACTAAAAATGCAAATAACTTTTTTCTATTCATATCAATATATTTTGAACTCGCAAAGTTAATAAAAAAAATCCTTTTAGCGATTTTTATTGTATCTTTGCCACGTTTTAATAATAACGAAAATGAAAAAAAATAATTACACTCTAATACTAAGTATTTGTGCAATAAGCCTTAGCATTTGTGCAATAAGCCTCAACTTTTTCATAATGGCAAGCCACAAACCAGACGAAGAAGAAGTATATAAAACCGCTGTAAGCGATCATTTACATAATTTTTCAGCACCCTTACCAAAAGAATTAACATTTTGTGGACAAGAAGTGCCGTTAGACAATATTTTTGTAAGAGAAGCCCTCGACAGAGAACTAACCTCAATAATGTATCAACACGGAACAACCTTTCAAATCCTAAAAAAAAGTTGGAGATTTTTCCCAGAGATAGAACAATATCTTAAAGAATACGGTGCAGAAGAGGATTTAAAATACTTAGCCGTTGCAGAAAGTGCATTATCAGACGTAGTTTCCCCAGCAAAAGCAGCAGGATTTTGGCAATTTATGCCAAAAACAGCAAAAGAATATGGACTTATAGTAACAGAAGAATGGGACGAAAGATACGATTTAAAGAAAGCAACACGAGCAGCTGTTGAATACTTAAAAGCCTCCTACTC
>JAGCLI010000011.1 GCA_017647065.1 Bacteroidales bacterium | reverse complement strand
TTTCCTTTAACATGCGACAAATTCGTAACTTGGATTAACGAAATAGAAAAAGTAGAAACAATCAATCTTTTTATGGATTATGAAACTTTTGGCGAACATCAATGGAAAGAAACCGGGATATTTGAATTTCTACGCCACCTTCCACAAACCGTTTTAACAAAAAGCGACTACAACTTTGCAACCCCAAGCGAACTTGTTGCAAGATTAGAACCCAAAGACGTAATTCTTGCACCCGAACCTTACTCTTGGGCCGATGAAGAAAGAGATGTAACCGCATGGTTAGGAAATGACTTACAAGATGACGCATTTGAGCAAATTTATGAATTGGAAGAAAAAGTAATTTCAAAGCAAGACGAGGAATTATTACGCACTTGGCGTTACCTACAAACATCGGATAATTTCTATTATATGTGTACAAAATGGTTTTCCGATGGAGATGTGCATAAATACTTCAATCATTACAACTCTCCTTACGAGGCTTATATCAACTATATGAACGTATTGTCGGATTTTAGAGAACGATTAAAATGACAAACAAAGAACAATACAACTTATTTTGTGAAAGAAATCCACAACTACCATTTTACTATCAACAATGGTGGTTAAATGCCATTTACAACAACGATTGGGGTGTTATAACCTACAAAGAAGGCGAAGAAATACTTGGCATACTCCCCTATTCAATAAAGAAAAACCTTTGTTTTCACACCATAATGCCACCTTTGTTATCACCATACGCGGGGCCATATCTTTCACTGCCTCAAAACATTGGCAACAACAAAACCTACTCCTTAGAAAACAAAGCACTACAACACTTTGCAAAAGAATTAGACAAACTAAACCTTGATTTCTATACCCAAAAATTCAATCCACAAATAAAAAATTGGCTTGGATTTCTTTGGAATAAATTCTCGGCAACCCCACACTCCACATACCGATTCACAAACCTTGAAAACATAGAAGAAACCTTTGAACAAATAGACAAAGAATATAGAAGAAAAATATGAAAGACACAAGACCAACTCACCTTTTGCGATAACCTTTCAATAGATCAAATCTATGAAATAAACACCCTTACCTACAAAAAACAAAACACAATATGCCCATTCTCATTTGACTATCTCTCTCGCATAGACCAACAAGCAACAAAACAAGGCAAAGCAATTAAATCGGGACTTAAAGACAAAGAGGGTAACATTTTGGCAATAAACTATTTAATAATAGACAATGAAGTTTGTTATCAACTCTTTTGTGCCGCCGATACACGTTTCTCACACCTAAACGCACCAAGCGTTCTACTATGGAAAAGCCTACAATATGCCAAAGAAAAAAATTGTAAAATATATGATTTCACAGGTAGCATAATGCCACAAATAGAAACCTTTATACGTCATTTTGGAGCCGAACAAACACAATATTTTTACGTACAAAAACAATATTCAAAAATCTATTCACTACTTAGAAAACTAAAACGATGAATATAAAACTAACCGTAATAAGCAAAACCGAAGAAAAGCACTTAATTGAAGCGATAGACCTTTACATAAAACGACTAAAACACTATGTAAACTTTGAAATCATTACCCTTCCCGAAATCAAAGGAGCAAAAAACCTATCACCAAGCGAGGTTAAGGAAAAGGAAGCCGAAATGTTGCTAAAACACATAAGCAAATACGACAAAAACATACTCTTTGACGAAAAAGGAACCGAATTTACAAGCGTAGAATTTTCCAATTATCTACAAAAACAAATGAATCAAGGCATAAAAAACCTTAATTTCATAGTTGGAGGAGCATACGGCTTTTCACCAAAAGTCTATCAAGCCGTCAAAGACAAAGTATCAATTTCAAAAATGACCTTTTCACATCAAATGATACGCCTTTTGATAGTAGAACAAATCTATCGAGCATACACAATTCTAAACAACGAACCATATCACAAACAATAGCAATAACAAAAAACAAAATAAAAAAATGGCAAAATTTAAAATAGGCGACAGAGTTAAGTTTTTAAGTTCCGAAGGCGGAGGAATAATCAAAGGATTTTCGGCAACAAACGTAGCAAACGTAGAGGTAGATGGCTTTGAAATACCAACCCTGATTTCAGACCTTGTATTAGATCATTGCGAAGATGAAGCAGGCAAATTCTTTTGCACAAAACAAGAAGAAGAATCACAAAAAGCCGAACAATATCAAGATCCAACCCCCACCTACTCACAAGACGATAGAATAACCCCACTTTACCTAAATTCACTTGGCAAAAAACAAGAAGAAGGACTTTACCTTTGCTTTGTACCCGAGGATCAAAAATGGTTTATATCGGGCGACATAGACGTATATCTTATAAACAACACACAAAATAGAACAATCTATTCAATCTTACTATTAAAAGAAGACGGATTTGTATCGGAGGACTTTGGCACATTAGAAAAAATGGAAAAAATCCACTTAGAAACAATATCAAGAGACCAAATAAGCAAATGGGAAAAAGGCTCAATTCAAATCCTTTTCCACAACGACAAAGACACAAAAGTCCTAATGCCATGCAATTGCGAACTAAAACTAAGAGGAAGCAAATTTTTCAAAGAAGGATGCTACATTGATACAGGATTTTTTAGAGAAAAAGCCCTTATGTATGAAGTTTGCAAAATGCTTACAATCACCCCATTTATTCAAACAAGCATAGTAAAAGAACAAGACAAGGTTACAAAAGAAGAAAACATAGTAGTAAACGTAGCCAAAAGAGCCTACACCAACACCTTCCTTGACAAACACATGCTCAATTCCTCAACCGCCGAAATCGATCTACACATAGGCGAATTAGTAGAGGACTATTACCTATTGGAAAACGACCAAATGCTAAAAATTCAAATAGAATACGCCCGCAAATGCCTCAACGAAGCAATAATACAAGGATTAAGCAAAATCATCTTCATTCACGGCGTAGGACAAGGCATATTAAAATCCGAGCTAATAAAAGAACTAAACAAATATCAAAACATTCACTACTTCGATGCCTCAATGGCAAAATACGGAGTTGGAGCAACCGAAGTATATATAGGTCAAAACCGATAATAAAACCAAGTTTTAGAAAAATAAAACCAAGTTTAAAAAAAATAAAACCAAGTATTATTTTTCTAAAATCAAGAAATAAAAAAATACGATTCCTTTAATTTGCTCAATGGATTAAACAAAAAACACACAAATTTGCTTAATCTATTGAGCAAATTGTGTATCTTTGCAAAAGATTTCTTAATATTGAAAAATTATGGAACAACTTTTAAGCCAACATTTACGTCTTTTATCTCATCTAAACATGCCTTTTGAACGTAGTTTAATGAATAAAATCAATTGGAATTCACGACTAATCGGCATTCGTGG
>JAGCLI010000159.1 GCA_017647065.1 Bacteroidales bacterium | reverse complement strand
GAAACACATTCATGGAATAGAGATGAAATAAATTCAGCAGAAGATGCGTTTTCCATAAGATACGGACATAACGCATCAGGTTTATTTTATATTTGGGGAGAAAAATCTTGGGAGCACTACAATGATATCAATAACTTACCAAAATTAAGCGGAGGCGTGCGTAATCATATTAAAGTAAAATGCAATAATAGTAGATCAATAGAGTTTGACATGAATTATTAATAAAAAACAAATAAAAAGTATGAAAAAAACATTTTTAACACTTGTAGGAATTATGTTGTGTTGCACAATGTTTGCACAACAAGAAGATTTAAAAAAGCACAACTTTGGTTTAACTTTTAATTTTGGAAGTTATCCTATGGGTAATAGTTATTTTAGTGCACTTACAAACACAGGAAATACTCTAAAAAGTGCAGTTGCATTTGATATTGCATTTAAATATGAGTATATGCTTAACAAAAAAAATACTTTTTCATTAACAGCAGAGCCGGGCTATACTAATCATTTACTAAAAACCACTTATCCTTCATCAGATTGGGATTATACTACTACAAATCATTCGGTAAATATGATAAATCTACCAATATTTGTAAATTATAGACTACCAATTACAAACAAAGTTAATTTACTTACAGCAGCAGGAGCAAACACATCATTCTACTTAACAGATAAATGTGAACTAAATTATACAGAGACTCCTATTCCACAAGGAGGTTATCTAACATTTAATTCATTTGCTCTTGATTTTGCATTAAAAGCAGGGATAGAAGTTAAAGCAAAACACAGATTTCAATTAAATGTATCTTATTTCTTACCACTACTTAATAATATAGGTTTAGAATATCACCATCCTTTTACATATGCTAAGAGTTTACACGGAGGACCACATCGTCTTATGTTCGGAGTCTCAGTGTTTTTATAAATAAAACAAAGAAAAAACAAAATAATTCTTTGATTTAAGAAATTATTTCAAAGAAAAAAATAAAAAAATGAAAGAAAATTTTTTAGGTTTTCTTTCATTTTTTTTGTTTTATTTTTTATTTGCAATTCGTATTTCGCAAGGTGGATTGATTGTTTTGTTTCTTGATTTTGATTGCTCTTTGATTTGAGCCTCTAATTCTTTGATTGAACTTCCTCTTGTTGTGATTCTGCTTTCTGCAATGCCTTGTGAAACTAAGTATTTCTTAATTGCTTCGGCTCTTTTTTTGGATACCTCGTTGTCTTTTTTGACATTTAATCCCTCTGTCATAATTCGTCCTATTACATTAACGTTTATTTGAGGGTATTGAGTTAAAATTTTTACTACTTCATCTAAATACTTGTGTGATTCTTGCATTAAGAATAATTCTCCTTGTTCATTGTTGTCAAAATATAATTCTCCGTTTATTGGAAGAGGAGAACCTGGTTTTATTTGTACAAGTCGAGCCGAAAGAATAGTGTCTTTGCCTATTGCTTGTGCGTGAGAAATTCTTCTTGTGTAGTTAAAGAAACCTTCTTTGTTCAAAGAAATTTCGTAAGTCTTTTCTGGTAAAAGTTTTATTCTTGTTGAACCTGCGTTTTGTTTGTCTATAACGGTTCTTCCTGTTTCTAATTCTTTTACATGTAGGTTTGCAGTTGTTCTTTGTTGCAATAAACTATCGATAGGATTGATTACAAGAGGTGAATAATTGGTCCATACCTCGCAAGTAATAGTATGTCCTAATCCTGTATTGTTTAAATTATCTACTACAATGACATAACTTTCACCAGTCTTAACATCAATGTATTGTCCGTAGGCTTCGGTAGATTCTTTTGAGATGTGAGCAGTGCTACTCTTTAAAGAAAGTCCTGTTTTACCTTGAATCTCTGTATTTACTACCGATTGCACGCTACGAATAGGCTTTACTCTATTTTTTTCTACTCTATTGCAGAAATATTTGTCTGTGTATTTATACACAATGAAATTATAGTCATCGGAAAAGCTTTTAGGAGTGATGTCAATTAAAAGTTTTCCATCATAAGGTATTTCTAAAAAATACCAAATTGAATTATGCTCTTGGTCAAAAACATTTTTTGTCTGAGCATCTTTGTGTATTTCATTCACATAACCATGACCTCTTAAAGGTTCTGTTGGTCCAAAGGGAATATCTGCTTGTAAAGTAACAGGAAAAAAACAATCGGAGCATCTATCAGGAAGAGTTACTTCAATAGGTGCAACAGGTGCTGGTTTTTTTGTTTTTTTCTTTTTGCCTTTGCTTTGTGCTAAAAGCCCAAAACTCAATAAAATAGCCAGTGAAAAGATTATAATTTTTTTCATAACGAAAACTTGTTTTTAATTTATGCGACAAAACTAAAGAAAAAATCTTTAAAAACAAAAAAAAACTTAAAATTTTTATAAGCAATGTGCTTTTCCGTTAGAAAGTTTAGTTGTAATTGTTATTCCAAAGAAGTTATACCAATCTTTATTCTTTTCATTGCCTCGTGAAAGGTTGTGTTCGTTATAGTAACCCTCATATCCCGGTAATTCATTTGTTCTATCAGCCGCTGCAGCTCCAACCTCGCCAGACCAATTCACCATTTCATAGTGATCAACGTATCTTGTGCTAATATCATCTATGTAATCGGTGAAAGTTTTTCTAAATCCCCATTGCATAGCCACAGAGATGTAATTGTTAATGCTGAATTTGCAACCCAAACCAAAAGGAATTGCCAAACTATATCTTGAATAAGGTTTGTTATATCCAGGCATACCTTGTCCTTCTGTATTGTAAGGTTGCAATTCTATTGATTCTTCAATTTGTGTTATAGGATTGATTAGGTCTGTCTTTGGGTTGAAGTGAAAACCTGCTAATCCGGCAAAGATAAATGGTGCAATTCTATGTTTTTTACTTCCTGTTTGATAATCCAAAAAGTTAAATTCCATAACCATACTAAACTCTTTTATATCGGAATAGAAACTTAAATTTCTTGGATTATTGAAATAAGCATCGTTTCCTTCTAATCGTGAAAGTGAAAAAGAGGTATTTAACACCCAACGAGGATTAAAATTGTAGCGAGCAACGACTCCCCACATAAAATTGACGTTATAGAAATCGAAACTTGACTCAAATTGATTCCATTGTTTGTTTTCTTCGTTGCTATTGAAAGAAGAATTTATATCTCCTACGTAATTACTTCCTCCAAACGACATTCCTATCTCTAATTTGTGTAATTGTGCATTTGCTATTAAACAAATATTTAACAATAATACAAAACTAACTATTTTTTTCATTTCTTATAATTTATTATGTTTTTCAAATTCCATTATATCTAAGTCTTTTGCTTTTCCATTGTCAAGGCAAAACTTAACCAAAGTTGATTTTAAGTGAAATCCTTGCCTACCACAAGCACCGGGATTTATCAAAAGAAAATCTAAATCTTGGTCATACATTATTTTTAGTATATGAGAATGCCCACAAAGAAAGATGTCTGGTTTTTCTTCTTTGAGTTTTTTCTCTATATGTTCAGGATAATGTTTTGGATAACCACCTATGTGGGTCATAAGTAGTTTTGTTTTTTCTATCTCTAAACTTTGAAATTCTTCTACATCGTCTAATTCATAGCGACTATCGCAATTTCCCCATACAGCAATGGTTGGCTTGAATAATCTTAACTCGCAAAGCACATCAGAGGAGCCTATGTCTCCGCAGTGTAGAATTAAATCCACATCTTCAAAGAAAGAATAAATTTGTTTAGGCACAAGCGAGTGTGTATCACTCATTACACCAATTTTTGTCATGCTATTGCTCTATTATTACTTCGTCTATAAATAACCATGCTTTTTCTCCTGCAGATAAATGCCAAGAAGGATTTACTCCAAGATTGTATGCTTTTACTTTTATGTAACGTGCGGTAAATTCTTTTTGGGTGAAAAATGTTTTAATTATAGAGCCTT
>JAGCLI010000158.1 GCA_017647065.1 Bacteroidales bacterium | reverse complement strand
TCTCTTGTAAGATTCGTAACGCCATTTAGCATTTTCTTCTGAGGCTGCAAATAATTGTGCTGCTTCTTCTGGGAATGCTTTCTTCAATGAGTTGTAACGAACTTCACCGTCAATGAATGCTTGGAATTTACTCCAATCTGGTTCTTTTGAATCTAATGTAAATGGATTCTTTCCTTCTGCTGCAAGTTCAGGATTGTATCTCCACAAGTGCCAGTATCCGCATTCAACTGCGCGTTTTCCTTCTTCTTGTGTTTTTCCCATTCCTATCTTAATTCCGTGGTTGATACATGGAGCGTAAGCTATGATCAATGATGGTCCATTGTAAGCTTCGGCTTCTTTTAATACTTTTAAGTATTGTGCAGGGTCTGCTCCTATTGATACTTGTGCAACGTAAACGTATCCGTATGTTGTTGCTATCATACCAAGGTCTTTCTTACGGATTCTCTTTCCTGATGCTGCGAATTTAGCTATTGCTCCAACAGGTGTTGCTTTTGATGCTTGTCCTCCTGTGTTTGAATAAACTTCTGTATCTACTACTAATATGTTTACATCTTCTCCTGATGCAATAACATGGTCAAGTCCACCGTATCCGATGTCGTATCCCCAACCGTCTCCACCGAATATCCATTGTGATTTCTTAACGATGAATTGTTTGTTAGCTTCTAATTCTTTGCATATATCGCAACCGCATTGTCCTAATGTTGGAACAAGTGAGTTGTAAACTTTTTGTGTGATTTCTGCGTTTTCTCTATTGTCTATCCAAAGTTGGAATAATGCTTTTTGGTCTGCTGTGCAGCAATCGCAAGTTAAGCCTCTTCTCATTAGGTCTTCAACTCTATCTCTCATCTTACGAGTTGCTGTTGCCATACCTAAACCAAATTCTGCATTGTCTTCAAATAATGAGTTTGCCCAAGCTGGTCCTCTGCCTTCTGCGTTTGTTGTATATGGCATAGATGGGCAAGAACCTCCGTAGATTGAAGAACAACCTGTTGCGTTTGCTACCATCATTCTTTCTCCGAATAATTGAGTTATCAATTTGATGTAAGGTGTTTCTCCACAACCTGCACATGCTCCTGAGAACTCGAATAATGGTTGAGCAAATTGAGAATTCTTTATGCTCTTTCCTATTTCTACAAGGTTTGATTTGTATGTTACGTTCTTTGTTACAACGTCCCAAACTTTTGCTTCTTCCATTTGTGTGTGTAATGGTTCCATTGTAAGAGCTTTTGTCTTAGCTGGACATACATCAACACAGTTTCCACAACCTGTACAATCAAGTGGAGATATTTGTACACGGAATTGCATTCCTTCAAATTCTTTTCCTATTGCTTTTATTGTGGTTGGATTTCCTGTTTTTGCAAGTTCGTCTGCTGTAAATACGAATGGACGAATTGCTGCGTGAGGACATACTAATGAACACTTGTTACATTGGATACAGTTTTCTGCATGCCATGCTGGAACGTGTGCTGCGATTCCTCTCTTTTCGTATTGTGATGTACCGCAAGGGAATGTTCCGTTTTCTCTTCCTACAAATGCACTTACAGGTAATGTGTCTCCTTCTTGTGCGTTGATTACATCTACTACGTTCTTTATGAATTCTGGTCTTTCTGCTACTTCACCACAGTTGCAACCGCATGTGCAAGCATCAGCCCATTCTTTCTTAACTTCTATCTTTATAACTTCTCCTCCTTTATCAACAGCAGCGTAGTTCATCTTAACGATGTTTTCACCTTTCTTGCCGTATGATTTGTCGATTGCTTTCTTCATTGCTGTTACTGCAACTTCGTAAGGAATTACTTCTGCAATCTTGAAGAATGCTGATTGAAGAATTGTGTTAGTTCTGTTTCCTAATCCTATTTCTTCTGCAATCTTTGTTGCGTTGATTATGTAGAAATTGATATTCTTTTCTGCTAATTCTTTTTTAACCTTAGCGCTTAATCTTTCTACTGTTTCTTCTGCTGAGAACATTGAGTTTAAAAGGAATGTTCCGTTTGGTTTGATTCCTTTTAATACTTCATACATATTCATATAGTTGAATACGTGGCAAGCAACGAAGTCTGGTGTTGTTACTAAGTAAGGTGAACGAATTACATTGTCTCCAAAACGAAGGTGAGAACAAGTAAATCCTCCTGATTTCTTACTATCGTATGAGAAATATGCTTGACAATATTTGTTTGTGTTGTCTCCGATGATTTTGATAGAGTTTTTGTTTGCTCCTACTGTACCATCTGCTCCTAATCCGTAGAATTTAGCTTCAAATGTTCCTTCTGTTGCCATTGAAACTTCTGGTAGCATTGGTAAAGAACGATTTGTAACGTCATCAACTATACCAACTGTAAATTGATTCATTGGGTTAGCTGATTTAAGGTTTTCTACTACTGAAAGGATTTGTGCTGGTGTTGTATCTTTTGAAGACAATCCATATCTTCCTCCAATAACCATTGGTTTTTCTGTGCAAGAGCAAGATGCAAATGCTTCAACAACGTCTAAGTATAATGGATCTCCGTTAGCACCTGCTTCTTTTGTACGGTCTAACACACAAATTCTTTTTGCAGTTTTTGGAAGGGCTGCAAAGAAGTATTTTTTAGAGAATGGACGATAAAGATGTACTGTTACTAATCCTAATTTTTCGCCTTTCTTAGCAAGGTAATCTATAACTTCTTTTATAGTATCTGAAACGCTACCCATTGCTACTATTACGTTTTCTGCATCTGCTGCTCCATAGTAGTTGAATGGTTTGTATTCTCTTCCTGTTAATTGAGAGATTTTTTCCATATAATCTGCTACTATTTCAGGTAATGCTTCGTAGTATGGATTACATGCTTCTCTTGCTTGGAAGAATACGTCTGGGTTTTGAGCTGTACCTCTTGTTACAGGGTGTTCTGGATTCAAGGCGTTTTC